>JAIOIK010000046.1 GCA_019912545.1 Ignavibacteria bacterium
TAACACTATAAACCTAAAGCTTGTCAGCCTGGGCAGTAATGATTTGGTAAAGGCAGATAAGGATGAAATAAAAAGGGCGCTGATAAACATTATAAAAAATTCAATGCAGGCAATTGATGAGAAGGGGTCACCCGTATCCGGCGGTAAGATCAGCATCGAAAGCAGTAAACTAAACAGTTACTATAAGGTTAAGATCGCCGATAACGGTGTTGGAATGGATGAAGAAACTCTGAATAAGCTGTTTGAACCGTATTTTTCAACAAAATCAAGCGGCATGGGCTTAGGGCTTGTTATAACAAAGAAGATACTGGATGATATGAATGCAATCATTAATGTAAAAAGCAGTATCGAGTCTGGAACCGAAGTGGAGATCAAATTCAGGATCGCCGGGGTAAGTGAAGCATAATTTCATATTAATTTTTTGTTTTGTGCACTATATTTACATAAGTTTTCGTAAAAGGAGGATTTATGAAAAAACTAACTCTTTTCACTTTAATAATAATTATCAACATTTCATTTTCACAATACACAGATTTTCAATCCCCATTTACAGGCAGATTAACATCAGGTGATTTTGCAGTTGTATCGTTTGGGAATATGTTTTCTTGGCAGGCTTGGATATGCGGTGATTCAGGTACAGTTATGAAAATTTATACAAATTGGAATCCGCCGCGTTTCAGAATGGTAGATGAGGATTTGCCATCTGTACTTATGCTTGGAACGCTGGGTTCAGTTGATACTAATATTGCAATTACAGCAGGTGTAACCGGTTCTACTGCTTACGCATACCGTACTTCAAACGGGGGAGCAAACTGGATACAGGTTTTTACTCAAACCGGTGGAAGAATAAACGGGATCTGGTTCAAATCTCAACAGGTTGGATTGATGGCTGGTAATCCGGTTGGCGGAAGATGGTCACTCTTCAGAACTACGAATGGTGGTGTAAGCTGGGATTCAGCCGGTTTGTACTTACCCCAGGCCGGCGGAGAGATCGGGTTTTTAAATTCAATATTTACCAGGGGTGATTCTGTTTGGATGGGAACTAATAATTCAAGGATATATTTTTCCACAAATTTTGGTTCCAGTTGGTCCGCAAAAAGTACCCCAGGTGTTCAAAATATTTCTTCAGTTTGTTATGATTTTGGATATCAAGGATACGCTGGGGGTGACTCATTGATCAGTTCAAATAACTACGGAAATACCTGGTCTGTAGTACCTAACATTCTAGGTTCAGGAGAGGTGACAGGGATAGTAGGATCGAATCCCGGTGTTGATCTATCAAGCTGGCCGGTTTTTTATTCAAAAGCAAACACGCTGTATTACAATATCGGAAGTTGGCAGATGTTTCATTCAGCATCTTCTGGTGTTTATACTTATCTATTCAAACTAAGGCCAAACTGGAATGGTCAATGGGGGAGTTCCAGTGCGATGCTTGGTTTGATGAATGACGGCAAAGTTTGGGTTTGCATGTGTGCATGGGGAGCTGTAACATCTAATAATTCCATTATTCCTTATGAATTTAAATTACATCAAAATTATCCAAATCCTTTTAATCCAAAAACGAAAATAAAGTTTGATATTCCTTCAAGTTTTAAGAATGGTTCTGTAAGACTTGTTATCTATAATTCACTGGGTGAACAAGTGATGACGTTATTAAATAGTGAATTGAATCCGGGATTTCATGTAGTAGATTTTGATGGCTCTGAACTTGCAAGCGGAATTTATATTTATAATCTTACTGCTGGAAGTTTCCAAGGATCGGGGAAAATGCTGCTTGTGAAATAGATTGAGTTCCAAATTCAGAGAAATTAAAAAATAGAAATTTC
>JAIOIK010000047.1 GCA_019912545.1 Ignavibacteria bacterium
AAGAAAAATGTGTTTCGTGTGGTTTGTATCGGAGTGCATCTAACACAAGCACCTTTAAGTCTGTAAGTTTGCTGAACTCACTTTCGGGAATAAAGCTGCAATCGGTCATATATGCAAAATTGCCGATCCTGTATCCGAACACCTTTGTCGGGCCATGCATGTATTCAAGCGGAATAATTTTTTCACCCATAATGTCAAATGGATTCAAATCGATAATGTTCAGGCTTACTTGCGGTAATCCTCCGCCTTTGAATGTATTTTCGTTAAATATATAGTTGAAAGTCTGTTTGATCTTATCCGCCGTCTCAAGATTGGCATAAAGCGGCACGCGTTTTCTCTGCGCAAAATTTATCTGGCTGATGTCATCAAGTCCCATAAGGTGGTCAGCATGGTAATGAGTGAATAGCACTGCATCAACATCTGTAAATCCGTTTGAGAGCATTTGCTGGCGAAAATCCGGTGAAGTATCGATCAGGATTTTTAACGGTTTATTGTTAATAAGAGTGGCTGTTTCTATGAAAACCGAAACCCTTAAACGCTTATCTTTTGAATTTGTTGAAGTACATGCAGGGCATGTGCAGCCTATAATAGGAATACCTTTAGACGTACCGCTACCTAGAATTGTTACTTTCATTCAGGTTCTGTTTCTTCTGCAGCTTCATCACCGGTAAGTTTTCTCGAGCTTTCTTTTTCAATTATTTCACGCACTCCGGGTTTGACAAATATCGTGTCAATCCCTATCTCTTTCAGGCTTTTTGCCACAATAATAATTCTTCTTTCAACTTCATTCCGCGAGTTAACAACCAGCAGCCTTGATTCCCTTAATAAACAATACCCGCCCTTAAAATTCCCTTTTTCGTATCTCACCTTGTAGCCAAGCCGGTCTGCAACATCTTCAAGCTCGGCAAGCATTTGCTTTAGTTCGGGATCAACCTGCTTTTTTTTCTTCATCAACAGCCTTCCTGAGCGGTTTAAATATTACTATAGGGATAATTGTATAGTAGCAAAGCACGGCAATTACGGGCACTCCGCGGAATGCGCCAATCCTTTCGCCAAAGAGCTTAAGAAGCCCGTCATGATTAACAGGGTTTGTTTGAAACAGCAGCATGAATCTCACATCGAGATAATTTGTATATAGCTCTACCGGTACGAACATAAAAAATAAAATTGCACTCATTAACAGCCAGCCGTTGTTTTTCATCTTCAGCTTCGATGTTAATAAAAACCAAATCGCAGAGATCAGAACAATCGCATAACTGATCACTACTACAAGAGAAGCGTTTGTGATCATTTGGAATATAGTATTCTCGCGGTCCGGGGGGATTGAAGTTCTGAAATCGAATTGGTCGTAATCCAGAAGCTCATTCCCAATAAGTGTTCTTACATTTATCGAGCCAAGCCAGAAAATTGCCGAAATAATAAGCACAGTCAAAGCTATATTATTTGATTTTGATGCTGAATTTAGTGTCATTTTTGAGGTTATTTACAAAAATATCAATTATTGAGCTTAAAATATAGAGTAAAAAGTATCTGCTGCAAATTTAATAGACTGTCCCGCATTCTCAAATCACTCATTTAACACTAAAAACACTTTGAGCCGAAGGCGAAATCCCGCCTTGGCGGGACAAAACACTTTATGGCTCCTGTCGTCCTGAGCGGAGTCGAAGGACGATTGTTTCACATTAGGTCATCCGAACAAACTCTTCAAAAATCCTGTTTTATGTTTCTTTGCTTCAGCGGCAACATCTTCATTTTTATCCTGCTGCAGTTTCTTGTAGATATTTTTGTCAAGGTTTCCATTCTTTGCAAAGGCACATCTTACACTATCATTGTTATCTGTCGAGAGTTTTTCCTGGATTACAACGGGAATATTATAACCATATTCTGCAACTGTCATTTTAAGTTCAACAGGGTGATTTTCTAAACCGAGTATTAGGTTATCATAAAAAAACTTATGCAGCTTTTCAAAATCCATATTGAACCCGCTCTTATCATTTTTCGCGCTTAGAAAACACTTTAGCCAAATCAGTAATGATTCGTTTACGAAAGGTTTCTCAAAATAACTGCAAATGAAATTTTCGAAATGTTTACTGTAAACTCTAATAGCTGTAACACGCAGGAAGTAATCTATGGTTTCTTTAATATCATTTTCAACTAAATCAAGCATTAAAAATAGCGGCTGAACTTCCTTGTTCGGATGCAGTTTCGTCCAAATTGAATCAGGCAGGTAATTTTCGTTGTCGCAGTAATTGCATTTTGTTGTACGCTTCGTATCATTAGTCAGCTCAAGTCCCGCGCCGCAGGTCATACACTTAAAAACAAACATTTCGGTCTTATCCGTATTTTTCTCATTATCATCTTTTCCATGAGAATCGTTAATCACTCCAACTGCCTTTGGATGAAACTCCTTTATTTCAGCATCAGCTTTTCTTACAGGCATCTTGTGGTTGCAGGAAGGACAAACAACCGGCTTATTCTCTTCGATCGCTTTAATCAGCATGGATTCATCAAGCAATACCCTGCATTCCTCACATTCCGGAGGCATTGATGTATATAGCAGCTTATACGCTCCTGTTCCGCCCATTTGCTCAATACTTCCGGCAAGGAACCCGTTTATATATTTGACTCTATCCATCATGCCAAACATCCTTTCGTTCAGAATACTGCGCACATTTATGGATTTTCCGCAATTCTGGCAGGTATCAAAATCAACTATACCGCTAACTGCATGGTAGCTATTGCATCCCGGGCAGACGATTTGTATCTGGAATGTTGAGGTTTTTATCATTTGATATTAATTAAATATTTGATTTGCTCTGTTAAAAATTAGTTCGCAGCCATTTATAAATATAATATCCGGCAACAAAAAAAGGACAGTTAATTTCTGTCCTTTGTCAAATACACTTCTTCCCAATGCAATAATAATTGATCAGCTTGTTTTCACATTTGAGCTTGTTGTTTCTGCTACAGCTGAATCTTCCTTCATTTCAGCAGCTATAACTTTAGGTTTTTTCATAATTCCGTAAGGAATTACAACACAATAACCTGCCACAAGAAATATGGGAGAGACAACTGTTGGAATGAAGCCGTCAACGGAGTTCTGGGACATCATCACATACCCCATTACAAGCAGCAAAATACCCAGACCTATTATCATAAAATTTTCTTTTTCCAGCGGGAAAGAGAATTCTTTCTTCTTGCTGAACTTTGATGATTGTATTTTTTTACCTTTTGATTTTGGCTGCATAATTTATTTTTTTAATTTATTCTGTTTTCTGTTATTAATAAAATTTCATTTATCAGATCTTTGCCAGCTCATCGTAAAAATCTGCGCAGGTTAATATTCCGTTCTGGAAATTATTCAGGTTCAAATGCTCGTCCGGCGAGTGTGCATTCTCGTCAGGCAACCCGAATCCAAGCAGTATTGTATCTGCACCAAGCATTTCTTTAAATGTCAAAACAATTGGTATAGAGCCTCCTTCGCGTATAAACACAGGCTCCTTGCCAAATCCCGCTGCCATTGCCTTTGAAGCAGCTTTCATCCACTTTGTGTCGATTGGAGTCATAGCTCCTTTACCATGATGCAATCCTTTAACTTCAACTTTCACTGTCTTCGGCGCTATTTTCTTTACATAATCAGTGAATAGTTTTTCTGTTTTATTGGGGTCCTGATCGGGGACAAGTCTCATACTGATCTTGGCAAATGCCTTTGATGGCAATACTGTTTTAGCGCCTTCACCGGTAAAACCGCCCCAGATTCCGTTGCAGTCAAGCGTTGGCCTTGACCATGTCCTTTCGAGTGTGGTATAACCACTCTCGCCAAAGAGTTCCTCAACCTTCAGGCCTTTTGCATACTCTTCATCGCTGAAAGGAAGTTTCTTAAATCCCTCAATCTCTTCTCCACTAAGCGGTTTCACATCATCATAAAAACCATCTATCAATATTTTGCCTTTATCATCTTTAAGTTTTGATATCATATGTGCAAGCGCGTTAATGGGATTATCAACTGCGCCGCCGTACTGCCCTGAATGAAGGTCTCTGTTCGGACCGGTAACTTCAACCTGCATATAACACAAGCCTCTTAAAGCATAACCTATAGCCGGCACATCTTTGCTGTACATTGCAGTATCGGATATAACAACTACATCACAATTCAATAGATCTTTATGCTCGGAAATAAAATCACCAAGATGAATACTTCCTATCTCTTCTTCGCCTTCAATTATCAATTTAATGTTAACCGGTAATGACCCATTCTGGCTAAGATGAGCTTCAAGTGCTTTGAAATGAATGAACACCTGCCCTTTATCATCGGCAGAACCTCGCGCAAATATATTTTCGCCGCGAATTTCAGCTTCAAAAGGCGGTGATGTCCAAAGGTTCAATGGGTCAACGGGCTGCACATCGTAATGACCGTATATAAGTATTGTGGGCTTATCAGCACCGGCATTCAGCCAGTCTGCATAAACTACCGGATGTCCTTTTGTCGGATAGATAGTAACATTGCTAAATCCTATCTTTTCCAAATGCTCTTTAATATACTCAGCGCATTCCAGAACATCTTTTTTGTTCTCCGGGTTTGTGCTTATACTTGGATAGCTTAAAAAATGTTTAAGCTCTGTAATGTATCTATCTTTATTGCTGTTAATAAAATCAGTTTGCTTGCTCATTAATATTGTATATATCCCTTATTGTCCGCAGAATTTCTTAACCTGTTCCTGTGCAAAAGTATCGGTTGGCTCAAATTCCAGATATTTCTTATAGTCTGCGCAGGCTTCTGCGTTTTTAGTCAAACCTGCATAATTATTAGCTCTCCACAGGAATGCGGAAGAAATAGCCGGATTAAGCTCTATGCTCTTATCAAGTACTGAAATTCCTTTGTCAAACTCATTCATGTAAAAATAACAAATCCCTGAATACACATAAGCTGCAACGTTCAGGATTCCAAGATCAATTGCTTTATTAAACTTTAAAATAGCGTCTGCGTATTTTTTCTCTTTGAACAGGATCTTGCCATACTCAAAATATACATTTTCATCTTCAGCGTCCAGGGTTATTGCCTTATCGAGCAGTTCATATGCTTTTGAGTACTCTTCTTTATCTGCAGGGATCTTCGACCATTTCATATAATCCTCTGAGTTCAGGTCTTCAGTCTTAACTTTCTGAAAATGTTCTTCTGCTTTTGCATACTCCTTTTTTTCAATATAAACGTAAGCGATATATTTGTTTGCTTCGCTGTAATCAGGGTCTTTTGCAAGAACTTCTCTCAGTATTTCAAGCGCTTTATCGTATTCACCTTTGCCGTAATATGATTTTGCTAAATATGTTTTTCCTCTTGGAGAGCCGGGTACTAACTGGTCGTATCTTTCAAACGCTTCTATAGCATCGGTGAACTTATCGAGTAAGTAAAACATTAAACCTTTTTCAAAAAATGCGGGTGCGAAGTTATTATCAGCCTGAGCGGACTTAATATAATTTTCAAGCGCTGCACTGTATTTCTTCTGTTTGAACGATATTTTGCCGAGGCCGTACAAAGCAGGTGCAAAACCGGGCTTGTACTTCAAGCCAAGCTCATAATTGGTTTTTGCCGGGTCAAATGCGCCGCGGGCAAGATATGCGTCTCCAAGGCCAACGTATATAGAGGGGTTTTTATCGTCGTACGTTTTTGCCATTGTCAAAGAGGCAATAGCCTTATCCACCTTTCCGTCTGCAATAAAGTTTTCTGCCTCAGAGCTTAGTACGTTTATAATTGTTTCTATTTCAGATTTATCCAGTTCATCTTTAGTCTTGCTCAGCGGAAGATATTTTTTTGCCTTCTCGAACTGTGAGGCGGCTTCGCCGTAATTTTTTTGTGAGGTGTATATCTCGCCCAGAGCGCTGTAAGCTTCCGGTCGTTCATCATCTTTCTTTATAGCATCTTTAAGGAATTTTTCCGCATCTTTTACAGAACCGGTATTGAACAAAGCTATTCCGTAATAAAGGTTTGCATCATAAGAATCTTTTGATACACCCTTCAATAAATTCAGCGCATTAAGGAAGTCGCCTCTTTTAACGGCATCCATTCCTTTATCAAGATTGTCCTGCGCGTTCACATTTAATGCAATCACAAACACCAGTAAAAAACCAAATATTCTCATCATGAATTTATTTAACATTTCAGTGCTGTTTAATTTAACTGTATGATTTTAACCGGCTGAGTCACCGGTACAAGTCCGGATTTGAGGACTATACGCTGCCCGTCGTAAGAGCTCATAAAGCTTGTAAACCCGACCGATAGGTTCATCGAAAAATCAGTTGACATTATGAATGCTTCTGTAACAAGCGGGTAAGTTTTATTTGCAATGTATGCCTGGTGAAGGCTTACATAATCACCAACCGCTCCTGTCTGCGGGTCAACTGCAGCAACTTTAAGCGGCTTAACGCTTTCATCAAGGGTATCGTTTGAAACGGTGATCCACACCATTGAAATAAATCCAATGGCATTTTCATTATTCTTTATCTCAGCCATCATTTGTGTTGATGTACTGCAAATAGTGCTGTTGTTTCCAAACTCCGCGCCTGAAAGTACTTTTTGCTTAAAGACGTCATGAATTGACGCGTTCTTCCTTGCAATAAAAACTTTAATTTTTCCCGAATAAACATCCTTGTTATCGCCGTCCATTTCCTTCCACTCGGCTTGCCCGCCGCTGAAGACCCTTTTAAGCTCACTGAAGTTTATTTTTCTAAGGGGGTTTTTCGGGTTAACGATCACACCAATGCCATCAAGAGCAAAAGGGCTCTTTCTAACTTCTATCTTATTGGCTGTAAATATATCTGCTTCTTCTTTTGTAAGATCCCGGCCTACAACAATTGTCTTATACGCACCGTTGTTAAGATCGGCAATTACTTCTTTTGAGGTCTTTATGCTAAGCTTAACTTTCGCGTCACTGTTAAGGCGCATGAACTCTGCGGCTTCTTCCTGCACAACAGGCGAAATACCTTCATCAACTCCGGCCAGTAATTCTCCCGTAGTAGAAGTGGATTTCTTCACCGTATAATCGCATGCAGAAAAAATAACCGTTGTTACGGCAAGTGCGATTATCGATATTTTCCTTAGCTTGTCTCTCATATTTACTTTAACACGTTATGCGGGGAATTTGTTCTAATCTTCATCAGTATCATAATAATGCAGTTTCCTGGGGCCCTGCTTTATTTTCAATATTGCGTTATAAACTCTGAAGACGCCGTAAACAAGAAGAATTACGCCCATTATCCAGCGTAAATATTCATTGTTCCTGAAAAGCTCGCCCGTATTATAAGCACCCGTTAAAATAAGAATTCCCATCACCATAAAGATGAGGGAAATTCCTATTGTGAAATAATTATATACTTTCAAATATTATTACAAATCCAAATATGCTTAATTCTTAAGCTTGAAGTTGAAAGGCACTGTGACCCACACTTTAACCGGTTTGCCGTTCTGCAATCCCGGGGTGAACTGAAGGTCATTTGCCTTATCACGTACTTCATCATGAAAAACATCCGGTCCGCTTACCGAACCTACTTTTATTACGTTACCATCGGGTCCAACCAGAACTTTTACAGTAACTCTTCCTTCCATGCCTGCTTCTCTTGCGATTTCGGGGTACCTCATAGAAGACCTTACCTGCGAAAGATTAACGCACTCGGGAGCTTTTTCCACTTCAAAAGACTGGTAAACGGACTTTTCTTCAACTACTTTTTCTTTCTTCTCTATCTTCTCTTCGATCTTCTTTTCTTCAACCTTTACATTACCTGAATACTGGAATTTTCCGGAATCCTGGTTACCGACCGGAGTCTTTATTTCTTCAAGCTGCTGCTGAGTTTTAATTGTCTGCTCTTCTGCTTTTTCCTTTGCAACCGGCTCGGGAGTTAAGGCCGTAAGATCTTTCGGAGGAGCGGCAAGAGGCTCTTCAATTTTCGGCGGAGGCGGTTCTTCCTCATCATTTGCTGATGGAGGCGGCTCAAGATCAGTAACATTAATTATCCTTTGTTGCACGTCGCTTTTCTTTTCGCTTTCCATCTTGCTGATGTAGTTTGCAAAAAGATAAGTACCTATAATAAAACCATGTATCACAATCGCAAATATTAATGCTCTTTGCAGATATTTCTGATATGTCTTCTTTAGCTCTGTGGCACCGTACCCTGTGTTCTGCAGGATCTCTATATCATCTGAAACCATAACACCTCCAGTGTTTAAAACTTATTTTAAGAACTCTACAACTTATACAATTATAAAGCCGGATTTGTTCCTTTTTGTGAGATAATGAACTGCATTATAGATAAAAATGTAAATAAATTCAAGCCCACTTTTAGCAAAAACAGTTAAAAAATCGTTAGTTTTGGTCTACCTTGCCAAGAAAAAACTCGACGCTGTTTTTGGCAAAATTAACTATATCCCTTGCCGATGCCTTGCCTTCGGGCGAACCCATTGCAGCATTAAATGAATCCATATCAGCATAATACATCTCAGTCATCAGGTAATAATCCGATTCTGTTCCCGGCAAAGGCTTGATTTTTGAGACTTCGCTCTTAATTAAACCGGGGATCTTGGCCACAATAGGCAAATGATTGTTAAAGTAATGTTTATCAAATATTTCCTTGTCGGACGGGGTTTTATACATTGCAATCAGCTTAATCATATATAAATAGTGAATTTTTTTAATTATCTATTGGGCGGAAAGTACGGCAAAACTCCAACCGGGTTATAAACATATTTTTTGACCAGTTCCGGAGCAACTGCAAACTGAACATTTACACTGCTCAGGGAATCTTCACCTGCAATTCCGAAAAAATCGGACATGTTATTGCTAAGATCTGAAACATTGCTGTTTTCTGCGATTTCAGAATTTGTAAGCTTATCAAACAACGGGTCAATTTTTGCTACTGCAAACGGAAGGATCTGCCTCTCCGGAATATTATCGGTACTCACTACATTAATTCCGCTTCTTGGTATCACAGTGCCGTCCAAAACAAATCTTTTGGGCGGATTGATAAAATATTTCCCTTCCATGATGGAACCCAGATTGTAAGCAAGCATATTCAGGTAATCATCTTTTGTATATTCTGCATCGTTCTTAAAATCCTTTGGAGCAAAAGCTACAACCCTTGAGCTTTTGCCTTTATGCGATAGTACCAGTGTCCCGATCTTGGATTGCCCAAATATCACTTTCACATCTTCATTTCTCATTCTTATACATCCATGTGAAGAGGGTCTCACTCCAAGATGCCCGTAATAACCTGTACCTGGCAATCCATGAAACCCGATACCCATATTGTAGGGCATATAATAATTCATTCTTGCATTGTTGAACTGTGAAGAAAGGTGTACTTCCTCTTTAAGAAATATTGCATACAATCCCGGCCTTGATTCAACACTCTTGCTTGCACCGGATATGCCGGTTGATACGGGATATGATATGATGCGCCCGTCTCTGTAATGCACATAAAGAGTTTGTCGGTCTATTCTCAGTTCAATCCAAATGTCTTCAGCAGTGAAAACAGTATCCCTAAGATTTTTGGAAAATTCTTCAGCAGCCAGAAGCGCAGAAAAATTTATCTTCGGAGTTTTCCTGTCCTTGCCGGAAACTTCTTCTTCTGTGGATGACCTTTTGACGCTCTTTTGTTTTACAGGTTCCTGTGTGAAGCCGATAAACACAAGTACGCTAAAGATGAGCGGCAAAAGGAAAAGTGCAAAGCTTCCCTGTTTGCCTGCTGTAGTATCATCTGAAAAAATATCTTCAGAATTTTCTTCCGGTTCTGGAAAATTATCTGCTTCCGGCTGAAGATCATTATTTAAATTCTGTTCGCTCAATTATTGTTTGTTTGCTGCTTTTTCAAGCCAATCAGTTGTAACAGATTTAGGCCTGGTAATAGGCTCGCCCATAGCGCGGCTTAATACCAACTGAGAGCAAATCCCCAGCGCCCTTGATACACTGAAAATAACCGTGTAATACTCAAATTCCTTTATGCCGTAGTGATACAAAAGCGCGCCTGTCGCAGCATCAACATTAGGCCAGGGATCTTTTGCCTTTCCCTGTTCAATAAGCAGCTGCGGCACTATTTTAAATAACTTTTCAACCATAACAAATCTGTCGTCATTAGGGATCAATTTCCTGCCATATTCAATTGATGCTGTGAATCTTGGATCGGTCACTCTTAATACTGCATGCCCATAACCGGGGATAACAAGCCCGCGGTCAAGCCTGTCTTTTGCGTATGCTTTGAGTTCATCATCAGTTGGCACCTTGCCGAAATGATCCAGAGTATCGATAATGAATTTAAGGCATTCCTGGTTTGCCAGTCCATGCAGCGGCCCTGCAAGTCCGGCAAGACCGGCAGAGAGCGAAAAGTACACATCCGATAGCGCTGAGCCGACAACATGCGCAGTTAAAGCGCTTACATTGCCGCTTTCATGATCGCAGTGAACAACCATATACATTCTCATCAGTTTGTACCAGCTTTCAACTTCTGTCTCAACTCCAAGCATATGCGCAAAGTTTGCGCCCCAGTCAAGCGAAGGATCTGCTTTAATTATATCGCCTTTGTTAAATCTTACTCGGTAAATTGCCGCTGCAATTACAGGTATCCTTGCAATGAGATCAAGAGAGTCTTCAAGAGTATAATCCCAATACAGATCTTTTTTTAATCCTTTAAAATATTCGTTTTTAAATTTAGACTCATTTCCAAGAGCGCTAACAAGCCCGCTGAGCATATTCATCGGATGGGCATCCTTAGGAAACTCCTTCAGCATCGCCCAGATGTAATCAGGAATATCGGTTCTCTTCTGGAGATCTGCCTGCAGATCTTTTGACTCAGCTTCTGTGGGTAACTCTCCGGTTAACATTAGCCATAGAATATCTTCGGGAAGCTTATCGGTAAGCTCTAAGATCGGAATTCCGCGGATGATCAAACCTGTATCAAGCCCCACTTCGCTTGTATCGCAAATGAGAGATCTTATTCCGCGCATTCCGCCAAGGATCGCTTCTACTGTTACCTCTGAAACAACTTTTGAACCGTGGTTCTTCCCCAAATTCCGAACTCGTTCTTTCAAATCCGGGATTTGACTAAGAAGTTTTGTTTTCAACAAAGACATTTAATTATTTAATATCCTTTCCTGATATGTTTTTTGATTTTAAAAGGCTGAACCGCAAATATATTCAGAAATCAACTAACTAAAAAGGTGAAAGACTTCAATTCAAGCGAAAAAACTGATTTTTATTGATTAAGGAACTAGTTTAGAAGAGGTTACTGGAATTAAATATTGTTATTACAATAGTTTAATTATTCAACTTTCTTGCTTTTTGCGTTTTGGTGGTGCCTCCCTCGGGCTGGTTATGGTTCAATCAAATTGAGGAGTCTCTTGGAAATAGTGGAAGGATTTGGTAACTAATGAATCTTTCTACTTCATCCGGCACACCATCCTGATAAACGGTATTTTTTTCCTGATACAGAACTCCTCCTGGTTCGTCTCAATGGGCAGATCCCATTTACCGTCAGTAACATATTTATACTTAAACCCACCATGAGCAGTCATAACCTCCTGCTGAAATCCGTCAACTTCCGGAACATCTGTCATAAGGTAAAGCTTCCCGCTGGGTTTAAGTACGCGGTGAATTTCATCAAGCAGTTCTGCAGAAAATGCGCGCCGCTTATAATGTCTCCTCTTAACCCATGGATCAGGAAAAAAATAAAATGCTTTTTCTATTGATCCGCTTTTTATGAATTTAAATCCGTTGACAGCGCTGTACCATAACGCTCTTGCGTTAGGAATTTTCTCTCCGGCAATTACTTTTTCTATCCATTCAACAGCACCTTGCCTCACTTCAAATCCCAGTATATTTTTCTTTGGCTCAAACAGCGCCATGTTGATAAGGAATCTTCCCAGCCCGCAGCCAATATCAATATATGCAGGAGGCTTCCCGCCGGCAAAGATGTTCTTCCAGTCAAGCGATTCAATTTCCGCGGGATAGTTAAACCTATCCCCTCTGTGCTGTTTCAGCGGAAAGTAGAGCACCGGCTTTGCATGATGCCTTATCCTTGGCACCGGGTATTGGGCATAATTAATATACTTCGTCATGAGATCCAATAGAAATAAGGTCAATCACTTTTTCGTTATCATCATCAGATATTTCAAAAATTATCCTGAGATCATAGCCCCAGCTTGCTGACCATAATCCGGAAAATTTTCCTTTTAATTTGTGAGTTTTTAAAGAAGGGTGCGTTATATCCCTGGATAGCAGGAGCAGGGTGTCTTCAAGTTTTTCTTTCAGTGAAGGATTTTTTTTCGTAAGTTGTGATGCTTTCTTTACAAATCTACTTGAGGTTCTTAGTTTCATCCTCAATTGCTTTTAAAATATCCGCGGGATTTCCTTTTATACTGTTTCCTTCTGATATTTCTTTTTTAGACTGCCTAATATCATCTAAAAGAATTTCTCTTTTTCTTTCTATAAGTCTTTTTTGCTCAATTTCAATTAATTGTTCCTGCTCTTCCAGCGATAAAGATTCAATTAATTCAAGTGCATCGTTAAATTTTGAAGTCATATTTTATTCTGATTTCTAAAATATAATTAGTTAATTGAAAATTGTAAAGGTTATTCCCGTAACCATCATTTAGTTCATAATAAAGGCTGTTTTTGCTGAATTTGAATAATCCATAACTCTAAATCCCACCATTTTACTATCTCACCATTTCATTATATCGTACTCTAATGACTCTTCTCCAAATCAAGCAGCCATTTTTTGCGCCATAGGCCGCCGCCGTAACCCCCAAGCTCTCCGTTCTTATTTACTACACGGTGGCAGGGAATTATTATTCCTATCCTGTTCATTCCGTTGGCAGTACCAACAGCACGGCTTGCGCCTTTGTGATTGATCTTTTCAGCAAGATCAATATACGAAATGGTTTTACCGTATGGTATCTTCATCAGGTTATCCCACACTTTCATCTGGAAATCTGTACCGGGATAAACGATCGGCACTTTAAATGTTTTAAGATTACCCGCAAAATATTCTTTAAGCTCCGCCTTAACATGATCTATATGCTCATTTGTTCCGGGAATAATCGCAGCATCAAATCTTCTGCGAAGTGTCTTAAGCTGATATTCCAGCATACGCCTGTCGCTGAACTCAACCAGGCAAATTCCTTTCGATGTCGCGCCAAGAATAATCGGGCCAAGCTCACTTTGGTAAAGTGATGTCACAATGCAATCATCGGCTTTAGTTTTGCCCGGCGGTTTGCCGAATACTTTACCGAATGCATCGCGGAACCCGCTGTGTGACTCATACCCATTATTAAAGATCACTTCATCCAATTTGCTGCCCTCTCTTATTTTAGTGAATGCATCCGATAGCCTGCGGCTGCGCTGGTAAGCGTGGAAAGTTATTCCGTAATGCTTTATGAAGTACCGCCTTGCGCGAGCGGGGGATATTCCCATCTTCCGTATTTCCCAGTCACGAATGCGTTTACCTTCAGATGCTTCGACCTTTTCCATGAGTTTTTTCACCCATTCGGGATGAGTACCCGATAGTTCCAGTGGTTTGCATTTTTTGCACGGCCTGTAACCCGCAAACAAAGCATCACGCGCTGTTGAATAGAATACCATATTCTTTTCCATCGGCATGCGCGCTGTGCATCCGGGGCGGCAGAAAATATTTGTGCTCTTTACCGCAACGTAGAAAATGCCCTCATAACTTTTATCCCTGTTATGAATTGCGCGTTTCATTTCTGCCGCGGGCGGTAATGTATTTTGTTTCATTTCCATATTACAACAAATATAAAAGCTATTTATCCCCCAATCCACCGAAAATTGAACACTTAATTATCTCCATTAAATCAAGTAGGGAAGGCATCTGAGCCAATTTTTTAATTTTCAAGATTCATTTTGATTGAACAATTGATGTAATGCTAAACTAACCATTTAGATGCGTTCCCTACAAATCACCCATTCGCCAATTCTAGAAATCACCATTTTATTATCTCACCATTTCTCCATTTCACTATTTCACCATGTCACTATCTCGCTATCAAAATTTTCGTCATAGCTGAATTCTCCTTAAGCCATTTTTCTCTTTGTCTGTGATCCGGCATCAATTCGCTCATTCGGGCATAAAACCTAGTGGAGTGATCCTTTATTTCAAGGTGAACAAGCTCATGTACTATCACGTAATCAATCATTTCAGAAGGCAATATAACAAGCTTCCATGAAAAATTAATATTTCCCTTAGCTGAACATGACCCCCATCGAGTCTTTGCACTGTTTATCTTTACTGAATTGCACTTATATCCAAATGTACGGGCTAATTCTGCCAGGCGGTTTGTTAAATGTTTCTTCGCGTATTGTTTGTAGAACCATTCGATGTAATGCTTTGGCGCCTCGAGGCATTTTTTTGTTATTCTGAGCTTTCCATCGGGAGATAGTGATATCCTTGCAGCAATACCCGGAACTACCTCCAGCGGATATGGTTTACCGGCAAATATGAATTCCTCTCCCTCAGAAAATTGCTTTGGTTTATGCTTTATGCCAAGTGTACGGAACTTCTCCTGCTTCTTTTCTATCCATGACCTTTTATCAGCAATAAATCGCTCGACATATTCCATCGAAATGCCGTAGGGAATCCTGACTGTTAAAGTTGCATCGCTGTTTACCTGCAGGGCAACTGTACGCCGTTTGGAACGTATAATTTTATATTTCATAATAAACCAATATAAGAATCAAAACATAAAAACGCCACAAAGATACCAAGGCACAAAGACACAAAGAGAATCATTTTATTCCGTCTCCCCCTTACCAAGGAGGAGTGGACCCCGCCAGCTGGCGGGGGACGTGGGGGTCTTGAAACTTAAACACCAAACACACAAAGCAAAAAGCTTTAGACGCTAATTGCACAACTCTACGGACCGAAAGACATATTTAACGGGAAGTTCACACACTTAATTTGTTGTTGGCGACAAAATGCCAGAGCCCGTCAGCCAACAACATTGAAAAAAACACTGTAAAATAAGCACTTATATAAATTGTTCTGTGTTGTTCTGTAAAATGGACTTGACAATACATTCTTTCTTTTGCATTTTCGGAACATCTGAGAACAACTAAAATTGAATAATCCATGAAAGAGGCAAATTATCAGGCAACAATAAGTAAAAATAAAAATAAAGAGGGGCTAAGCATGATATTTAGACACCCTCTAAAAACAGGACCTGACGGTAAGCCGGGTAGAAGAGTAAGAAAAGGGCTTGGGACACAAAATTTAGTAGAAGCACAAAAATTTATAGATGAGATGAATATTCTTCTCCAGAATGAGCTCTATTGGGCACCAACTATGAGAGGAAAAGCTGCAGCAGAATTGAACAAATTAGTCGTTGATGCGTTTTATGAAGGATTAATGCCCAGTTTAAGAGACTCATGGAAAGTGAGAGATCTTACTTTGCCCTTGCCTGACAAATCTACAGGATATTCACGTACATTGTTATTAGGCACTACTGGTGCTGGTAAAACCACACTAGTTAGACAATTGATAGATACTCATCCAATTGATGAACATTTTCCGTCAACTTCTGCCTCTAAAACCACTATTTGTGATATCGAACTAATTACTTCAAGTGATAATAAATTCAAAGGTGTAGTTACTTTTATTCCCATGGAAAAAGTTAGACAACTTACAGAAGAATCCTTGGTTTCGGCAATGGTTTCTTATGCAGAAAAAGGTGATGACGAGGAGTTTAAAAGAAAGTTCATGGAACACCCCGAGCAGAGATTTAGACTCAGTTACTTACTAGGCACAAGTAACTCACTTGTAAATGAAATTGATGAACTTGTTGATGAATCTGACGAGCAAGTTGAAGTGTTGGAAAATCAGGAAATAAATGAAAATGAAAGAAAAATCCTGCTTGAAAAGCTGAATCAATACTTTCTATTTATGAAAGATAAGTCTGTAGAATTATTCAATTCCATACAACAAGAACTTGAATTTGATTTCGAGACTGCCACCAAAAGTGATATAGATTCATATTACGATATATTAGAAAGTGCAATATATTCTGATGAAGAATTCCAGCAGTTTGTAGACGAATTAATAGATGAGATACAATCTAAATTTGATCTCATTAAAACTGGAGAAATTAAGAGGGAAAAGGGATGGCCAAGTCATTGGACATACGAAAATGAAAACAGGGCAGAGTTCATAAGAGCGATTAATTTCTTTTCAAGTAATTATGCACCTAATTTTGGTCACCTCTTAACCCCACTAGTAGATGGCATACGAGTTTCCGGACCATTTAAATGTAAGTTTTTCAAAGGAGATTTAAAACTTGTAATTATGGATGGTGAAGGATTAGGTCATACTCCCAAGTCATTCTCAAGTCTATCCACAAACATTACAAAGAAAATTAATATAGCAAATTCTATCTTAATTGTTGATAATGCCGCACAGCCTATGCAAGCCTCAACTACTGCCGCTTTACGCAATCTTGTTTCTTCAGGACATGAATCTAAAATAAGCATCTGTTTTACACATTTTGATGATGTTTATGGCGCCAATATACCTTCAAATAAACTGCAAAAGGATCATGTTTTTAATTCTATTGAAAGCGCATTAACGGTCATTGGTGAAGAACTTGATAAAAGAGCAGAAAAAACCCTACGTGAAGCTTTACATGAAAATGTATTTTACCTTAGTAATATTAATGAGAATTTGACTGAAAGAAAGAGATTTACAGTTAACGAAATTCGCAAATTAATTGACTCAATAAATTCCAAAATTGTACCAAAGTCAATTCAAGATGTTCACCCATTCTATGATTTGACAAACTTGACTATTGGATTGAAATCGGGGTTAGAAGATTTTCATAATCCCTGGAGAGCTAGAATCGGACTTTCAAGATGGATGGATATTACACAAGAACATTGGACTCGAATAAAAGCTCTAACCAGAAGACTCGGGGAATTAGGGGAAGATGAATATCAAGAACTCAAACCTGTAGCAGATTTGATAAAAGCACTAAGAGAGCGTGTTTATCGATTTATTAGTCGACCAATTTCATTTGACCCCATTGTTACTACTGATGAAATGCAAAACGAGGCTATTAGTAATATAGCCAAGGAAATCGATAGAAGACTTCATCAATACATAATAAACATACTTTTCAAGAATAGGGTTTCTGAATGGTATAAAGCATATATTTACAGAGGAAAAGGTTCAACTTTACAAAGATCCCAAGACATAAAAATAATCTTTGACATTTCCGCGCCTATTCCTAATGAAATTCCGTCAATAGATTCAAATAAATTCATAAATGAATTAAAAACACTTTTAAAGGAAGGCATTGAGATTGCAGGGGGGAAATTTACAAACTGATTTATGATTAATTTAAATTATTAAAAAATGACATTACAGGAATTGTTAAATCAAAGATTCACAAATACAGTGTATGTATATCCTGAAGCGGGAATACCGTTCATACCTCAAAATCAACAAATTTATAGGGCAGCTACCGAAATAGCCAAACTACTGTACGTCTTATATACTAGATTTCCATTAAAGTTATTAGATGAACTTTTTCACGGTTTTCATTTCTTACATTTTCCAGATAATAATGTTGATTTGAATAAAGAATTAAATGAGGTAGAAGAACTCATACCAATTTTCAAAGAAGTTTTGCAAAAAAACAATGAATTATTCAACATTATAGTTAAAGACAAGCCTTTAGTAGAGATGCAAAAAATTTCTCTTGAAGAGTTTAAAGATACTGCGAGATTTCAAGTTTATTCTTTAACGCAAAAGACGTATAAAAGATATTTACAATTACAAGAAAAGAACTATGTGCCAATGCATTTTAATGTTTTTATAGAATTAGAATTTAATAAATATTACAGAGTATTTGAAGAACATTTATATTCCGAATTTCAATACTATAAAATATTAATTGAGTTTCAGAATCTATTTTTAGAAAAGAATTGTGAGATAAGACTAAATGAAAGACTTAAGATAAAATGGTTGAGTAATATTGAGTGGCATTTATTTACTTACCGTGAAATGAATTCGCACGTAAATCGATTTCATGGAACAATCGACAATCCTATTCTTGAAATTTCTTTAAAAGCTAATAAAAATAAAGGATATAATATGCAAACAGATTCAGAGGGTAATAAAGGTGTCTTTGTTCATTCAGAATTGTTACTTGATAACATAATATATTCTATTTTATCTTTATTAAGATTAAACTCTAATAATTATGTTGGTTTTCAAAGAGTTTTTAGTATCAGTCCTGGTTTAGATGATCATTACTTCGAGCATTTCTTGAGTTATTTATATTCAAATACAATGGTTAGAAAAGGCGATAAATATATTCTAACCAATGATAATGTAAGTAATTTGATTGATCTGTTCGCTAAAATAGAGAAAAACAGGAGTGATAAATCAATTGACGCAGCTATTCGAAGATTCAACTTTACTTACGAGAGAATAACAAATGAGGATAAGTTAATTGATTACTTTATAGCAATTGAAGGGTTATTCCACATTGATGGAAAAAGAAAAAATGTTCAATTGTCACATGAGGTTTCTGAAAAACTGGGCCAGAATCACTTTGAGAAAAGAGAGATTAGAAAGAACATCGTCAAGTATTATGAATTGCGGAATGACATTATCCATGATCCAAACAAAGAAAGAAAAGCAATGATGGCAGAAGCAGTTGAGTATATGGAAGATTCTACAAGAAAATTAATTCTTTGCTTTCTGAATTAAAAAGGGAGGCTTCCGCCTCCCAAATTCGTAATTCGTGATTTCTAATTCTTAATTGCTTCTTATGAACATCCGCTTGTATCGCCGCAGGTTGTGCATTTTAAGCACGTACCGTTACGCACCATGGTCAGGCTTTGGCATGACTGGCAAATATCGCCCGTGTAGCCTTTAAGCTTCGCCTGCTGTATCTTGTCAGTTGCTTCTGCCTTAATGCCGGTTCCGGTTTTCTTAATAGTTGCTGCGCCTGTTAGCTGCACTCCAAGCGGACCGCCTGAGATTGTCTGCTGCGGGCTGATGTTTGCTTCGCTATCTTTAATTGTAACGTTTATCGGCGCGCGGTTTGGCATAGAATCAACATTCTTGTTCACCGGCTCATCAATAAAGCGCTCGCTGAATATCTCTTCATCCTCAAAATCTGCCTCAGTATCAAGCTTGCTGATGGAATCTATCGGGCTAGTCCTCATTTCATGCTCCTGCGATATATGCGCAAGGTCATTCCTGCCCAGGTACGTAACTGCTAGCTCACGGAAGATATAATCTATAAGCGATGTAGTCATCTTGATATTCTGGTTGCCTATAACAATTCCGTTAGGTTCAAACCTGGTATAAACAAATGCGTCAACAAATTCCTCAAGCGGCACTCCGTGCTGCAGCCCAAGTGATACCGAGATGGCAAAGCAGTTCATTAAGCTTCTGAAAGCCGCGCCTTCCCTGTGCATATCAATAAATATCTCGCCAAGCTGTCCGTTTTCGTATTCACCCGTCCTTACATATACATTATGAACGCCAATTTTAGCTTTTTGTGTATATCCGCGCCTTCTGAAAGGAAGTTTGCGGCGTTTTGCAATATAGCGGTGAATGATGCGCTCCGCTATCCTTATAATATCGTTTGGTTTTGATTTAGCCTCTGTCATCTCCTCGTCAACGCTTTCAAATGCATCTTCATCAGTAACAGAGTTAAGCGGCTGCGAGAGCTTGCTGCCATCTCTGTACAGCGCATTGGCTTTAATGCCCAGCTTCCATGAGAGCATATAAGCGTGTTTCATATCCTCTATGGAAGCTTCATTGGGCAGGTTGATGGTTTTGCTGATGGCGCCGCTGATAAACGGCTGAGCTGCGGCCATTATCTTAATATGCGCATCAGCGGTGATGAACCGGGTACCTTTTTTGCCGCACTTTGTGGCGCAGTCAAAAACAGCGTAATGCTCTTCTTTTAAATGCGGCGCGCCCTCAAGCGTCATACTGCCGCAAACATAATCGTTTGATTCATCTATCTGCTCTTTGGTAAATCCAAGAGCCCGCAATATATTAAAATTATAATCATCAATCTGTGTATCGCTAAAACCAAGGGTATCTTTGCAGAACTCACTGCCCAGATTATATTTATTGAACACAAAATTTATATCAAATGCCGAAGGAAGCGATTTTTCTAACTGTGTGATCACATCTGCTGTAAAGCTTTTTTCGGCAAGTGTTTGGGTATTAATGCCCGGGCAGCCTATTAGTGAACCGTGCCCTGTTGCATATTTGATTATATCGTGTATTTCAGACTCAGTATAGCCAAGAAGCTGCAATGCATGCGGAACTGATTCATTAATTATCTTAAAATATCCGCCTCCTGCAAGTTTTTTGAACTTAACAAGCGCATAATCAGGCTCAACTCCCGTTGTATCGCAATCCATTACCAGCCCGATCGTGCCGGTTGGCGCAATAACCGTTACCTGCGCATTGCGGAAACCGTACCTCTCGCCAAGATCAAGCGCAAGATCTGAATCTTCCCTTGCGGCCAAAAGCAGTTCATCAGGGCAGTACTTCTTGTTAATGCCTATTGGCGTTATAGAGAGGCCTTCATACTCTTCATTTGGCACATTGTAAGCCGCTCGGCGGTGATTGCGGATAACCCGCAGCATGTTAGGCTCATTTTCCTTATAGCGCGGGAAGGTGCCGAGCTCTTTTGCCATCTCCGCAGATGTAGCGTATGACTTCATGTGCAGGATGCTTGTAAGCGCACCGGTTATAGCCAGCGACTCATTTGAATCATACGGAATACCCTGAAGCATTAACAGCGCACCAAGGTTAGCGTATCCAAGCCCAAGAGTGCGGTAATCGTATGAAAGTTTCGCAATTTCTTTGCTTGGGAATTGCGCCATTAAAACACTGATCTCAAGGACAACTGTCCACAGCCTTGTTGCATGGCGGTATTTTTCGATGTCGAATCTGCCTTTTTCGAAATCGTAAAATTTCACCAGGTTAAGCGATGCAAGATTGCATGCCGTATCATCAAGGAACATGTACTCACTGCACGGATTGGAGGCTTTTATTTCTCCCCCTGCCGGGCATGTATGCCATTCATTTATAGTTGTGTGATACTGTATTCCGGGATCTGCGCATGCCCAGGCGCTGTAAGCTATCTGGTCCCAAAGGTCACGCGCTTTCATGACTTTGCATGAAACCGGATCGCGGCCTTCTTTGCGTGATTTATCAAGCTCAATTCTCCAGTACAGATTCCACGGGCCGTCATTTTCCACAGCTTTCATGAATTCATTGGTTGCGCGGACGCTGTTATTGCTGTTTTGCCCCGAGACCGTTAAATAAGCTTCGCTGTTCCAGTCGGTATCGTATGTAGGTATGTGTATTTCTTTTGCGCCAAGCTTTGCAAGATGTATTACCCTATCAATATAGTTTTCCGGAATAAGCGATTTCCTTGCATCGTTGATAGCTTTTGCAAGATGCTTATTCTGCTTTTTATCAAACGGATTATTTTCAGGGTGAACTTCGTAGCATGCTTTTATAACATTATTGAGATGAATATTCATGAGCTTCGATCCGGTAACAAGATCAGCAACTTTCTGCTCTTCAATAACTTTCCAGTTGATATACTCTTCAATATCAGGATGGTCAAGATCAAGAGTAACCATTTTTGCAGCACGGCGTGTTGTTCCGCCGGATTTAATTGCGCCAGCGCTTCTATCGCCAATTTTCAGGAAGCTCATAAGCCCAGATGACTTTCCGCCGCCGCTTAGCGGCTCACTTGAGCCTCTTATATTAGAGAAATTTGAGCCGGTGCCCGAGCCGTATTTGAACAATCTTGCCTCGCGTACCCATAGATCCATAATGCCGCCTTCATTTACAAGGTCGTCGCTTACGGACTGGATAAAACAGTTATGGACTATCACTCCGTTTGCTGCAAAACGGGAGCTGGAGGTCTGTATATCATAAACTTCTTCTTCACCTATATAATCAATTGAGATTATATCTTCTTCGGATACCGAAGGCTTGTTTTTGCCTTCAACCGATGAATTCAGTAATTCAAGTTTACCGGCCTTTTCTGATGAAACAAAACCGATTGAGGTGGCAAATTTTACTCTTTCAGAATAATAGGAAATTGTAACCTGGTAAGTATTTTTCCTGTCTTCGCGCTTATCTCTGCAAAGCGATACATTTGAATATATCCCAAGACTTAAAAGCAGGATCTGAACATCATTTGCAAGCTGTTCTGAGCTTGTAGTCAAAACAACATCACCTGAATTTCTTCCGTCTTCTTTTCTTACTCTTACCGTACCATCTGCCTGGAAAAGACTCTTCAAAAATGCCGCTTTTTCCTCTTTGGTTCCTTTGAAAATTCTTTCGGGAACAATTGCAGTGTGTGATTTTGAGTCAAGTTCATATTCCTGGACAAACTCATCAACTATTTTAGAATCAAGCTTAACAATGCGGTAGAGATCGTTTACCTGTTTTCTTGTTACAGTTTTATATGTACCAAAAACCGATTCAAACAGACCGGTAACAAAATTATATTCATCATCATTTATAGTAATTGCGCCAAACAGGGTCGTTTTCCTGTTCTTATTATACTTTCCGTAATAGCCATCGCCAATTATCCATCCGGCAAGCGCTGCCTTATCTATATCTATATCATCCGGATAGTCAGAACCACCCTCAAATAATGTACTGTTGCCAGTTAGCGAACCGTTTTCGTTTATGACAAGTCCTGCATTTGCAAACTGCACAGCTTTAGATTCAGATCTTACTTTACTGTATTCCAGGCTGCACTGCTGAACTTTTTTACCAAGAATTGTTCTAAGTTCATTCCACCTGTAAACACCGCCGTCTTTTGATCTCTTATCCGATGTATAGATCAAGTGATCATCGGTAAACTCAATATAATTTCCGTTCTT
This sequence comes from Ignavibacteria bacterium, assembly GCA_019912545.1. Lineage (GTDB taxonomy): Bacteria > Bacteroidota > Ignavibacteria > Tepidaquicellales > OLB5 > OLB5. The sequence continues at coordinate 22,938 of JAIOIK010000047.1, forward strand.
TAATGCGGCACGGAAAATATTCTTTACACCATTATTCTTAACTGCAATAATATCTGCGAAATCTTTTCCGTCAAATACCTTCAGGCCTGTAAGCCCGTTTTCTACTATATCGGAAATCTCATAAACACCCTTATTGGTAAATAGCTTTGTATTTCCCCGTGCGCATGCGTGCGGCTGCGGATGTGTATATGCATCCTCTGAAGAAACCAGTTCCCCCGAGGCAGCATCTACATAATAGTGCCCCTGTGAAGGGCCGGAAATTCCGTAAGCCCAGTTTAAACCTGTGTTGAACCATTGCGGGGAGTTTGGCGCTGCCATTTGGGCGGCAAGGATATGGCAAAGCTCTATATAGAAGCTGGAAGCATCGTTTTCTGAATCAAAATAGCCATTTTTCCAGCCCCAATATGTCCAGCAGCCGGCCAAGCGGTTAAAAACCTGGCGGGAATCTCTTTCTCCAATGTACCTTTCGGCATCGGATATATCGTTCATTGCCTCTTCGTCAGGCACTGATGCCTGCAGCCAAACGGGCACACCTTCTTCGTGAACACGTTTAAGTTTTTTGGGCACTCCGGCCTTGCGAAAATATTTCTGCGCTATAATATCAGTAGCAACCTGTGACCATGCTTTGGGGACAACAATATCGATCATCTCAAAAACGATCGAGCCGTCAGGATTCCTGATCACAGATGTACGTTTTTCAAATTCTATTTTATCATACGGGTTAACAGTTTCGCCGGCCAGTAGTCTGTCTATCTTCATGCGGTAAGTGAATTAAAAATTTTCGAAAGATCTTCTTATTGTAACTTAATAAAACTTTAATGAGGCAGTAACATCAAAACCATATCTTAAATCCGCTGTACTATTTAGTCTCAAGGGGAGGCTTTCAATCTCTAAAAAAACTTTTTTGTGAATCCAAAAGCTATCGGGAATTGAATTATTAATTAGCCTTTGTTACTGATTGGATTCAAAATTAACTGAACAAAACTATAAATGCAAATTACATCGCAGGAAACTTTTTTTGCCAAACACTTGACAAACTGTAAAGCCTTGTCTATGGGATATTTTTCGGCATACCGTTTTTATGCCCGGCTGAAAAAAAAGTTTTTTCGGGAGTAGAAACAGTGGTGTTTGCAGCTTGCTTGAGAAAAAATGCACGGAAAGCAACGGGCAAAGCGGCCATATGGATATTGCATATGTTTTTATGCACCAAATCTTTTTTGAAAAAAATTTTGGAAATAATTCCTTACTGATCGAAAACTTCGCCATTTTTACTTCTTAGCTTCATACAAAACTACAATGCGCTATGAAAACTTTTTGAACATCTTTCGCAATCAATTGATCAACGCTCTTGTTTCAAAAAAAGTTTTTTAAGACTCCTGTTTAATTGATTCAATTTCAATACTCTTTGCAAAAAAAATGTATTCGTTTCAATTGTTTCAAGTGTAATTCTAAAAGTGTATAAATATTTAAATTTAATATTCCTTAAGTTCTTACAAAGATATTATCTAATACCCACCCGCTCAAAGAATTAAACTTCTATTTGTGAGTAAAATTGCCCTATATAGATCTAAAAGTTTATTGTTTTTGAGCAAAAATCGTTAATTTTCGTGGATTTAGATGTGAGGAGAATATACTAACTAATCTATTATGACTTGCAAACAAACCAAACAAGGGGCTGCAGCCCCTTGTTCGTTAAATCTAAGTTTGCTTTTGTTTTTTTTTGCTTTTTTACTTTTCCCTTTTTTACTTGATTAACACCATCTTTTTACTCTGCACAAACTCACCCGCTTCCATTCTGTAAAAATACACACCTGATGCATAATTAGAACCATCGAACTTAGCATCATAATACCCTGCTTTTTGGAAATCATTCACGAGCGTTTTGACTTCCCTCCCGAGTATATCATAGATCCTTACAATTACTTTTACATCGTTTGGTAATGCATATTTGATCGTGGTTACTGGATTAAACGGATTCGGATAATTTTGTGATAAGCTGAATTCAAGCGGAATATTACTTTCTTTCCCGCTTTTGCTTTTCACTTCACCGCCAAGGACTTTTTGTATATCCTGCTGAACTATCTTCATATGTTCAACTATGTTCTTTGGCTTTTCTGTTTTGATAACCTGCTGAAGCGCTCGTTTTTGATTCAACTGCTTCTGTGACTTAATATCACCACTTCTTGAATTATCTTCAAGCTTTTTGATCATCTGCTCATCAATAGATTTAGTGGTTTCAAATGCAGTGTTTATTGATTTACGGATATCCTGCCTTTGTTCTTTTGAGTATGGAGATTTATCGTTCCATAATTCATCAGATTCGTAAGATTTATCAGATTCATCAGATTGTTTTGAATCCGAAATCCCCAATCCCAAATCCGAAATGCCTCTCTCGCCTCCTCCTTGTCCCTGCAAAAGCAGGCTTGTTGCCATGTAATCCCACCGTGCCCGAAGTCCCTCGAAATTATAAGGATTCTGATTGATTATCTGCTGGAATCCGCTGAGTGCCGAGCTGTAATCATGCAGCCTTACTTTGCACTTTTGTATGTAATAGTTCGCGCGCTTTACAAGCTCTGCATTACCACCGTTTGCAAGAATGAGACCTTCATAATAGTTCTTAAGTTCCTGCATTCCGGCATGTGTTGTATCGCTTGCTGTTACTGAAAGGAATAGTTTTGATACTGCGCCAAGGCTCAGGATACTATCAGGATAAGTATTCAGTATTTCGATGCATTTTGCTTTTGCGGTAGAATAATCGCGCTTACGGACAAGTATGCTGATCGAATCATTCATCTGCTTTGGTGATTGTATCACAAAGCGTGAGCTGTGGCTGCCGCCCTCGCCACCGATTGTACCAATAGTATCATAAATATTATCGCCAAGATTCAGCACTATAAAGTTATTTTGCTCGGTCAGATTACAACTGCTTAAGTAAGGAGAAAATGTGAACTCAACTTGCGAGCCTTGCTCACCCCATGTAACATAATTTATTGGTGGGTCTGTCTGTGAGCCGCCAACTTTAAAGCAGTTTATGGTGGCATCTAATTCTATATCATCAAATGGGAAGTATCCGCTATGAAGTGACCTCGATTTTGTAGACAAAAAATTAAGGTGTATATTCGTAAAAGAAAGGAATATACCCGTGGAAGAGAAAAGAAACAGACGTAC
>JAIOIK010000005.1 GCA_019912545.1 Ignavibacteria bacterium
ACGTTGTCTAATCCGTACATGTTCTCCCGAAGGGACGCCTTTGGTGCACTGTTCCAGCTTGTTGCCTGAGTAAATTGCTATTTCACGGCCTGCAATATCGCGGATATAGTAAATTGCTTCTACAAATACCCAGGAGCCTGACTCTTCTTCACCAACCGGTTCTGCCTGGCTTGGGTCTTCAAGGTCAGGGCTGCCGCTGGTCAGTACCCACTGGTATTTCTCTTTGCGAATGCGGTTACCTGCCTCATCGTACCAATACTGCGACATGAATACATGCACTTTCGGGTTATCGCTCATATCTTCGGCTTTAAAATTCCAGTGCCACATATGCGTAAGCAGGTTTCGCTCAACGAGTCGAGTCGTCGACCAGTCATACAGCATATTATAATTATGGCTTAATGAATCTACTTTCAGGTTTCCACCTGCCTGCTGCAGGCAGGTTTGCATCATAAATATATTGCGCATTTGAGCCGCTTACTTTTTGCAGCTTATTTGTGTTAGAATAATAAGAATAACTGAAATTATCTTCAAATCAAAAACAAGCAGAGCTTTGGCTCTGCTTTTAATAAAATGAGAAAAATTAATTTGGATTTTCTACTTGATTTGTTTGTTAATTCGTTAAATCTCCAGTCTCTATAAGTTTGATTATTTTTTCTTCAAAGGTATCCAAATTTTCTTTACTATAAATTCTGACAGTAAGTTCTTTTGTCAAATTACCATTATTATCTTTTCCATTGAAATTTATAAAACCGTTCGAATTATCTTTCAAAGCTTCTAAAGATGCCAGTAACTGTTTCGCTTCATCCAAAGGCAAGTAAATCAAAACCGAATTAATGGGTATGTTTAAAACTCTATTAAATATTCTCATTTATCAGTAAATATAATTCTTTTTGAAGTTGCATCCATATTCTCTATATAATCATATGAATACACAGCAAATTCTGCATAAGGCGGTTTAACATCGAAACCATCTGCTTGTCCGAAAAGATTGCCGGAATCAAAGAATTCTTTCTGATTTAAGTGAATTGAATTTGACAAAACTGCTTCGAGGTCCTCAAGTTCTTCTAAAGTAAGAAGTAATTCGACTTCATTTATTGTTTTTTTAGTGTCACAATTATAAATCCTCATATTGTTTAAAGTTTAGATGTTATCGAAACATATTTGGTATTGTCCACAATTTTATTTGATCTTTCACTTCAGAATTACCCTTAACTCCCTGAACAAAATCTATGTGGAAAAAATTCTCTGGTGCTTTATCCGGCCCAATCCTAACCTGCTTGCCATATAATCTAATACCTCCAATACCAAGTAACTTTGTATTTGGAATTAGTTCGGGCTTTGCACCAGTGTTTTTCATAAACCCTTCAATAAAACCTGTAACTGTTTTGATTGACTGTTTATTTACTTCAACATTCTGTAGTTTAAAAATGCCTTCTAAACCCATTTCCTGTGTACTCCCTTTTCCTTGTTTCATTTGCCATTTAATTTCAGGTACCTTATCAAATGATTGTTGAGAAGTCCCTTGTCTTGTCGCTCCATAGAAAAATTCAGTAATTTGGGTTTCTAAAATTCTAAAAACATCTATACTTCCGCCTTTATAACCACCAAATCCTCTACCTAATTCCGGTGGATCAACTGGATTGGACCAAAATGGTTTTTTCTGATTTCCATCAGGGTCAATCAAAATAATAGGATTCCTCAGTACATAATTATACGGCGAATAATCAAAATGCTTTTCAAAGAGCGGGTCTGCGCTTGTCCAATTAGCTACGCGGCTATCATAATATCTAGCACCAAAATAATCATATCCATTTTTGCCGTCAATGCCGCTTTCTTTATCGCGCTGTTTGCTTGTAAATTTATACTTCTGATCAACACTTGTGCTGGCTTCATACGTTCTATTTGAAAGTGGATAACCCCAGGGGTCATAGTCGTATGCTGCAACAACAGTATTTGTCGTATCAAGCACAGCGCGGACTGTTCCCAAATGGTCTTTAAGATAGTACAACTTATCGCCATTTGCTTTTATATTGCCAACATTGTCTAATCCGTACATATTCTCCCGAAGGGACGCCTTTGGTGCATTGCTGAAGTGTGTTACCGCTGTATATTGCTATTTCACGTCCTGCAATATCACGGATGTAATTCACTGCTTCAACAAATACCCAGGAGCCTGACTCCTCTTCGCCAACCGGTTCTGCCTGGCCCGGGTCTTCAAGATCAGGGCTTCCGCCGGTCAATATCCACTGGTATTTCTCTTTGCGAATCCTGTTTCCTGCCTCATCGTACCAATACTGCGACATGAATACATTATATCTAACAGGGTCTCCAATCCTGCCTC
>JAIOIK010000048.1 GCA_019912545.1 Ignavibacteria bacterium
CCGGATACGGGTGACCCCTTCTCATCAATTGCCTGCATTGAATTTTTTATAATGTTTATCAGCGCCCTTTTTATTTCATCCTTATCTGCCTTTACCAAATCATTACTGCCCAGGCTGACAAGCTTTAGGTTTATAGTGTTATCAGTATTCATCAGCTTTACAACATCACTTAGGATATCATTCATATTTAGAAGTTCATAATTCCGGCTTGGTAACTTCGCAAAATTAGAAAATTCAGTGGCTATCCTGTTGAGTGTTTCAACTTGTTCAATTATGAGCTTATTTGTAGTCTGGATAATTGACTTAAAATCCTTTGAACCATGTACATATGCATAATAGAGATGCTGCATTGCAAGCTTCATGGGGGTTAACGGATTCTTTATCTCGTGGGCAACTTGCCTTGCAATATCGCGCCATGCACCTTCACGTTCTGCCTTTTTTAGCTCATCTCTTGAACGCTGAAGTTCCCTAATCATCCTGTTAAAGCTTTTTACAAGTTCGCCAATTTCATCTTTACTGTTTGATTTCACCTGTACATCAATGTTCCCTTTAGAAAGCTGTTCAGTCGCCTTTTGCAGCTTTAAAATTGGATTTGAAATCCTGTAAGAGAGGAAATTCACTATAAACACCAAAAGTATTACGGCTGCGAAGTAAGGTCCAAGAATATATACCAGGCTTTCGGTCAGATCCTGGTTGATCTCGCTTTGCTTAAAGACTGTCTGTGTAGAAATTATTCCCAACAGATTGTTGTAACTGTCATATATCGGTTTATACCCTACAATAAAAGTAAAATCCCCGATTTGCTGATTTTCGGAATAATAGTCCTTTTTCAGCAGTACTATATTATAATAAGCATTTCCGCTTATTCTTGTATCCAGCAGATCAGATTTATAAAGCTGCTCGCTTGTTGTTGCCGCTAACTTTGTTTTTAAATAAAAATTAAAATTTTTGTCAGATTCTGAAAATCCCCTATCGAACAGGTTTACAAAAGTGCCCCCTGATTCTTTTTTGCCGTACTTATCGGGTTTCAATGCTTCTGCTGTGAGCTTATTCTTCACATATTGATCTACAATTCTTAGATCTGATATCAACTGGTTCTTTGAAGAATCCTCATTCTTTTCGTTGACGAATTCTCGAGTGTATATTGCAAGTATCACAATTGGTATAACAGAAGCCAGCATAAAAGAACCAAAGAGTTTTTCCCTGAACCCGAATTTCATAAACTTCACAGATTCAGTATCCAGCAGATATGTAAATCCTTTATAAATAAGGTAGAATGAAAGTATCACAATATAGATCAATACAATAAAAAGCAAATACCGGAAAAAGAAGAATGTGTTTAGGCTGAAATCATTAACTTTTACGCTTACAATATAGATCTTCTCGGTGCTAATTGAATTTGCATTCCTGATAGTGGTGAGTACATAGAACGATTTATAAAATTCGTTTTCAAATTCATCATATCTTAATGCTGATTTATCTATCTTTTCTTTTACGCTCTCTCTGAAAGCGTCAAGGGATTTCACAAGAGCTTTGGAAATATCTTTATTTGAGGAACCTACAAGTTCAGATTCTGAAAACTCAGTTATAACAGGATTTGAAGTTAGCTTATTGAGAATATTATCACGCGTGAAATTCTTAAATATTCCCAGGTTTGATTGAGTCAGAAAATTTTTCGCATCATATCCAGCCGCAATAATAATATACCCTATAACTTTATTGAACTTACTGTTTTTTAAATCGGTTTTCTCAAGCGGCATTATAGCAGAAAAAAACTTCATTTCTTTATTTTGCATAACTCCGCCGGATTCAAGCTGCATTGTATTCATTATTGATGAAAAGTCAAGTGTTTCCGGCTCTTCATCTGTCTCTGTTTCTTCGGCAAGGTCTTCATTATCACTTTTTTTACTGATGTTTTGCAGAGAAAATGATACTACGCTATCGGATAGAAGTTCTCCCGGGTTAATATTAAAATCACTAACAAGCTTTTTTGCAGTATCCAGCACAAATACAGCCGAGTTCAGGTCTTCCTCATAGAATTTGCTCTTTGCCCATATATTAAAGGCAAGCTTGCTGACTTTGTTCTTATCTTTGAGGTCAGCTTCGATCTGGGTATCGTCCGATATATCTTCTAGGGTTGAAGAAATCAGGAAACTTATCTTATCACTGGATTGCTGTGATATTTCTTTTGCTGCTTTTTCAAGGTACTTATTTTCAAGTGATGTAATCTTATTGAGCAGTATTGCGGGCACAAAGATCGCACAAGCAAGCAGTACCAGCGAAAAATTAACAATATTTACGAACCTGTAATCTCTGACAATTGAAAATTGCCTTTGCATATACAGCGTAAAGAGCCCGGAAAGCACTAGTATTAGTATCCGCAAATTCATTTTAAGCGCAAGCTCTATCTGCATCGGCATTAATTCAACCAGCAGATTAACGAGAATTAACAAAATGTAAAATATCAGTGATGAATTTTTACGGGTGAACTTACTACGGAATAAGTGTGTGTTAAGAAATTTAGTGGCAGTAAGGGCGCATGCTACCTGTACAAATATCAGGGCAGAAGAAAAGCACAGGATTATCAGACGTACTGCGACAAGCTCGGGCTGATCAAGTGAGAAAATATCCGTTTTATCGATGAATTTAATTGTAGAATCAAAAATAAGGCTTTGAATGATGACACCATAATAATTGATCACTAAAGTAGATATAACTGCCGCTGCTGAAGAAACAGCTACAATTACCCACATTTTATGTTTCTTCCCGGATTCATCCCTGTAAAAGCGGATAATATGCATTACTATGTACAAGGAAATAAAAAGTATTAAAAGAGAAGTTATGAACAGCTCTCCGAGTGATTTGGACATACCGTAACCAATACCTGAGGCATAGTGCACCGGCGAAAATATTTCAGAGCCCATTTCCGTTAATAGATGTCCGGGGAAGTTCATATAGATCCATATGTATCTTGAGCATATCAGGGCCGCAGAGGTTAGAAGTATTTTCAGGAAAACAGAATCCGCCTTTGAAACTGCCGCTATTACCCAATATACGAGCAACAGGTTCAAAACAAAGATGAAAAATCCGATTAAATTATTAAATTTACTGATCACACTAAGCAGGTAAGAAGATTGGTCGAGATTCGGAATCAATATCCTGCCTATCACCTGTTCATTGATGTTCTTCAGGTTAACACTCGTAAACTCTCCAGAGGTAGTATCTATGTATGAATTATTTGATGGCAGGCTTGTAAATTCAAATTGAACGTCAATGTGATACTTATCATAGATTAGTCTTTTTATCCCGGTATTTTTGAAAAACCTTGCCTGTATATCGTAATTAATATCCAGCAATCCGGATGTTACAAGTACCCCCTCAATTACACCTGAATCGTTTCTAAGAGGGTCGAAAACAACGATGTATGTGTATATGCCGATTTCTTTTATAGCTGAAAATCTTTCACCGGCAAATGCGCGGCGAAGCTCCATTATATCCGGATTGATCTGCCTTCCGGAAAACAGGAAAAGCTCCAGGCGGCTATTGTAGAGCTCAACATTAAAATCATTCAGAGATTCTTCTTCCTGCAGGGCTTCGAAAGTCTTTCTTGAGTTGAGATTGGAGAAAGCGGAATTAATCTTTTTCTCTTTTGAAAGCTTATATGAAAACTGCGAAGCCCTGTTCTGGTAATCATAAAATAGGTTTAAGCAATCTGCATGAATTTCCTTGTTTTTATCCTCTGAAATGTTTTCCCAGTTACTGACAATGGAGTTAGAAAAGTAATACCTCACTCCATAAACCAATAAAATGATAAATACAAGCAGCAGGGAGAGAAATCCCAAAATCTTAAGCTTGCGAATATCTTTATTGGAAAAATTGAACATAGATTGAGAAAGTTGTGAGCGGTTAATTGACAATGATCTGATCGATAAGCCACAGGTCATTTACATACTTAAGAGATACTGAAATAGTGAAAGTGCTGATAAATCCGCTCTTTTTATATTTGTATTTGCCCAAAGCGAAGGCGTACTTCTCTGAGCGGCTGGAGTTTCTCCATTTAAAAGACGAGACAGGATAAGTATTGAGGAAATTCTCCAGGATATAAGCAGATTGCTCCCTGTTAAAGTAACCTTTTTCACTGTTCTGCATGCTTAAATATATTTCATTCTGAAAATAAGGGCTTACGTATGTAACGTTTGAATACATCAGTCCATCAGCAATATTGAGAAAAACCAGCTTGCACTCATCAAATTTTTGCTGCTTTTCTTCAGACTTATATTTTTTATCCTTCCACCAGTCATCCTGAGAGTAAGATTCCCTAAAGCAAATTACAATGAGCAGTACAGGAATTAAATAGCGCAAACGTAGTTTCAATAGAGATTATTTAGTTTTTTCAAAAATAATCAAAATAGTTGTGATAATCACTTCATTTATACGGTTTTTTCACTACTAAATGATAGTCTCAAAGCAACTAATATAACGTATCACTTTAGAATAATACTACAAGTTAATTATTTATATACTAATTAACTTTGCAATTTTCAAACTTAAAAATTCCAATTATGTTTTGTTATACACAAATCATCAAGCTCTCCACCCGGGTAATTCAATTGAATCTTTAAACAAAAACCGGTATATTTCGGATATACAAGTTCATGTTAAAGTTGGTAATTTGAATTCTTTATAGACAAGACGCAGTGATCAAAGTACGCAAAGTAGAAAACGAAACCGATAGGATGAAGTTTATTAAGCTCCCTTGGGAGTTATACAAAGGAGACCCGAATTGGGTTCCCCCATTGATCTTTGACGTAAGAAAGAATCTTGACCCAAAGAAGAATCCGTTCTTCAAGCATGCCGAAGTTGAATTGTTTTTGGCTGAAAAAGAGGGCAATCTTGTGGGAAGAATTGCAGCAATAAAGAATGACAATCATAATAATTTCCACAAAGATAAAGTTGGATTCTTCGGATTCTTTGAAACTATAGATGACGAAGATGTATCCGACTTTCTTCTTGAGACAGCCTGCCAGTGGGTTAAAAGTAAGGGCTTTAATGAGATCATGGGACCGGTTAATCCTTCGACCAATGACGAATGCGGATTACTGATAGATGGGTTCGACTCACCCCCTGTTTTCTTAATGACTTACAACCCTAAACACTATATATCTAAAATTGAGAATTTTGGGTTTGAAAAGGCTAATGATCTATATGCGTATTACATACCTTCTGAGGTTATAAACGACGAAAAAATTATGGCCAGACTGGAAAGAATGGGTGAGTTGATAAAGAAACGCTCCGATGTTAAGATATATAAGATCAACATGAAGGACCTTACCAATGAGGTTCGGAAGATAGAGGAGATTTATAACAGCGCGTGGGAAGCAAACTGGGGATTTGTTCCGATAACAACGGAAGAGTTTGACTACCTTGCAGAATCACTTAAAATGGTTGTTGACCCGGATCTTGTTTTGTTCGCAGAAGTTGCCGGTAAGCCGGCAGGTTTTTCCCTTGCACTACCAGATTTTAACCAGGTTCTTAAGAAAATCAACGGAAGGCTTCTGCCTTTTGGATTCCTGAAGATCCTGATGGGTAAGAAGAAAATCAATTTTTTGAGAGTAATAATTATGGGTGTTAAGCCGGAGTACCAGAAGAAAGCTATCGATTCTGTATTTCATCTTGAAACCATAAAAGCGGGAAATAAGGGCGGGTACACGGGAGCTGAAATCTCCTGGGTACTTGAAGATAATATGCCCATGAGAATGACAGCCGAGAAGTTAGGTGCATGGATATATAAGACATACAGGATTTACAGAAAAAGTCTTATTTAATAACTTAAATCTTAAAGCCATGGCGGTAAAATCAGTAGAGAAGATCTGGATGAACGGCAAGCTCATAGATTGGGCAGAAGCTAAAGTTCATGTTTTATCACACGTTATACATTATGGTTCATCGTTTTTTGAAGGAATAAGATGCTATAAATCCAAGAATGGGGCTGCTGTGTTCCGTCTTGGTGATCATGTAAAAAGGCTGATACTTTCGGCAAAAGTTTTCCGCGCTGAGATACCATATTCATATGACCAGATATTCGATGCAATATTAGAAACAATAAGAGCAAATGACCTGGAGAACTGTTATATAAGGCCTATTGCTTACAGAGGTTATGATGATTTGAATGTTAACCCTCTCAAGAATCCGGTTGAGCTAACAATTGCAGCATATGAATGGGGCTCATACTTAGGCCAGGGAGCTCACGAAAGCGGTATAGATGTATGTGTCTCTTCATGGAGAAGAAGTACACCTGATACCACTCCAACGATGGCAAAGATAGGCGGTGCATACATGAACAGCCAGCTTATCAAAATGGAGGCAATTGTGAACGGGTTCAGCGAAGGAATTGCTCTTGATGTGAATGGCTATGTTGGCGAAGGAAGCGGCGAGAATTTGTTCCTGGTACAGGATAACATTATTTACACTCCGGGCATACATAACGGAATATTAAGCGGTATTACAAGGAAATCTGTAATAACCCTGGCTAAAGACCTTGGTTACGAAGTTAAAGAAGGCAACCTGATGAGAGAAATGCTGTATATGTCTGATGAGATGTTCTTCAGCGGCACGGCAGCAGAGATAACTCCTATAAGGTCAGTTGACAAGATGAATGTAGGCAATGGCATGCCGGGCAAAGTAACAAAAGAGCTTCAGCATGCATTTTTTGATGTTGTAAAAGAAGGAAATGACAGGCACGGATGGCTTACTTATGTTGACGGAAAAGACAGAATACTGCCTCTGAAGAATATTAACGCAGTATAGAGTATAATAAAAATGATTTTTTGCAGACCCTGTTGAACAGGGTTTGATTTGAAAGATTTTTAGTTCTTTGAAATAATACAAGTGTGGCGCAAGGCGCCATAGTTAAAAAGAGAGAAACGCTCCAAGACGTATTGATTTCGACAATACAGAACGAGCAAGACTGTCCGTATTATATGCATTTATATATGCCATGTTACTTTGGGGCAGTCAATTTATTAACAAAACAAATGAAAGGAGATGCATTGTTAAAAACAAGAATCTTGTGGTTAATCTCTTTTTTAACTGTACAACTCGTGCTTACTAGTGCAGTATCTGAAAACGCTTACTCAAAGGGAGATCCTACCGGCTCAAGCTTTGAAGAAATAGGTGAGGCTTCGTGGTACGGCCCTGGATTCCATGGTAGAAAAACCGCCAATGGCGAACGTTTTGATACGTATGAATTCACCGCTGCTCACAAAACCTTACCCTTTGGAACCCTTCTAAAGGTCACAAACCTTGAGAATAATCTCACCACCGTAGTCAGAGTGAACGACAGAGGTCCATACATCAGAGGAAGAATCATTGATCTCTCGAAAGCTTCGAAAGAAGCAATTGGTATGGGCGGAACGGCACAGGTAAAAATCGAGCAAATAACAGATGAAGAAGCAGAGATGCTTCGCCAGGGTATTGATCCGGATGAACACATTGATATCACTCAAATAGATACAAATCAGTTCAAGACAACTGAGCTATTGAATGATAGTGTTGATGCTGATTCAAAGATCTTCGTTGAGTTCATGGGAGAAGACGGAACCAACAATGACTTTGAGCTTAACAAGAGCCTTAAATCAAAAGGTAATTTAAAGATCAAAGTTGTTACTCCAAGAACGGAAGAAGATAATGAGGAAGTTTCTAACCTCTATCAGCAGATCACCGACCTTGATTCCTTGATCAGGTTCTATGACCTCTCAAACCAACTGGCTGTGGTTAAAGGATACTCAATCGAAGTGGGGACATTTACCGATAAATCTCTTGCCGATAGAAGAATCGGCAGACTCGAAAGGGACGGTTTCACTAAGATTTATCTTGAAGAAATAGTAACAACAGACCCGGAATCGAAAACCAAAACAACAGTTTACAAAGTTTTGGCGGGTTTGTATGAGAAACAAAAAACTTCAAAAAAGGATCTGAGTAGCTTAACTAAATTAAAATATCAGCCTAAGCTCGTGAAAATAGGCGAATAAAGATTCAAACAGCGTAATGCACAGTATCACCAGCACATTGTACAGTTATTAAATAAGAAAACCCCGCAGGTAAGCACGTGCGGGGTTTTTTGATTTCAAAAATTCTGGTGCTATCTGATTATGGCAAGAACCAGAAGAACGATAACCAAAACAAGAATGATCGTGATGAGTGTGCCGGTATCTAGACCCATTGAGTTTTCAGCGGATGACACTTTGTATTCGTATTTTTGCTGCGATTTGTCATATGTTCTATCTTTGATGACAAACATATCCATATCTTCATCACCATCCATATCTGCAAAGAACATCGGATAAGGCATTTTCGGATCGATGAAGAAGATTCTATCGTACTTGTCATAATTCCTGTTCTCCAAAACAAATGTTGGGTAGTTAAGACTGCCCACATTTTTATAATACTCCACATTCCCATCATCAAATTTCAAAGCATCAAAATCGCCGTCTTTATCAACATCTGCAAATACGGGATTTTCAAAATCTACTTTACCCTCCAGATACGACCCTGACAAATCACGAATATCCTGCTTAGAAAATTTAAGCTTAGGGATATCCGAAAACAAATTTGTTTGATAAATGAAAACAAGCGCCAACAGCATTATTAATTTTCTCATTTTGCCTAGATTAATTTGAGAATTTAATACTTAAATATATTTAATATTATTTAATTTAACAAGTAAATGAATTTAAAGGTTCTGATTGGTAGTGGGGTATTTTCATATTCGCGCACTCATGTCATTCCGCACTTGATGCGGAATCTTACTGAAAACAAGCAAGATTCCTGCTTTGGCAGTAATGACAAATTGGACTATATGAAAATACCCCACTTCCTTCTGATTTATATCAATAATATAAATTGATAATGATGAACTTAATGGCTAATTTTGTTAATTCTATGATCAAAATACTGATAAAACTGTGGATAATGATATTGATCCTGACTGTCATTTCCTGCAAAAAAAGTTCTGACACCCCACTTGAACCCGAACCTCCGGTTTCTCTTTGGAACGTTCAGAATACCGGCATAAACAACAATCTGAAGAAGGTTTTTTTTCTGGACTCATTGACAGGATATGCTGCAGGAAATTCGTTTCCTGATGACTCCACGAAAATGATTAAGACAACAGACGGAGGCATGAACTGGATCAGGAAGCCTGTTGGGGTCACCACTTCAAGTTTTGCAGGCCTGCACTTCATTGACCATTTGACCGGTTTTGCAGCAGGAAGCGGAGGGATAATAATTAAAACAACAAACGGCGGAAATGAATGGACCTCAACACAGACTTCAGTGACAAATCCTTTACTGGATATAGAATTTTTTGATATGCTGAACGGAATTGTGTGCGGATACTTCGGCGCAATGTTTAGGACAACAGACGGAGGCAATACCTGGAATGTTTCACCTTCAGGGACAAGCAAAATTATCAATGATATCGCAATTATCTCTGCTTCAAAGGCTTTTGCAGCATGCGAAAGCGGATTCACTATATTTACCTCAAATGCAGGTGTTAGCTGGCAGGGTATCCAGACACCTGTTGTAAAATACCTGAATTCAATTTTTTTTCTTAATGAAATGACAGGCTACACATGCGGATTATCAGGAACCATACTGAAGACCACCTCCGGTGGCAACGATTGGTTTTCGTTAACTTCCGGTACGGTAGTTGATCTGACATCGGTTTACTTTATTAGTAACAGCACGGGTTTTGCACTTGGCGATCAGGGTACAATACTCCAAACAACCGATAAAGGTAATAGCTGGAGCGTGACACTGAGCCCGACTTCAAATTACTTAAGAAATATATTTTTTATAGATAATAAATTTGTATGGGCTGCAGGAGAGTCCGGAACGATAATACACGCTAAACTTGATAGCCGTTAACTGCTCAATATTTTTGCGACAGTGCTCTTTAATTGCTCATCTTCAAAAGGTTTGACCAGGTATCCATATGAGCTTATTTCGTCCATTTTCTTAAGGGTTGCTTCATCTTCAAACGCAGTTAAAAAAACAACAGGGATATCATAGCTCTCCCCGATTATCTTAGCTGTATCCATACCATTGAGCAATCCCTTTAATTCCACATCCATCAATATCAGGTCAGCAGGTTTTTGCTTTAGATTTTCGATGGTTTTTTCACCTGAATCTGCAATAAAAACAACTTCGTAACCGAGATTTGAAAGGCATTTGCTGATATCCATAGCAACTATACCTTCATCTTCCACAACTGCAATTCTATTTTTGGGCATTTTGTTATATCAAGATAATTGTAAAAGTGACCTATATCAATATTACTAATTATAAATTAATAAATCTATGATATAATATGAGTTAAAGATGATGTCCATTTGTTGATCCGATCGCCTGATCGGATTGTGAAGCGGAGCTTCACCAAAATTCAGCAAAACAGTTAAATTATCAATGCAAGTAATTAATTCTCCTTACGCAGAATTCCCACAAGAGCAGGAATCCTATTATTTGAACAGTGTTAGCATTAAAAATTGAACAAAAAAGTAAATTATTAATCTTCAATGATTTACACATATTGCTTTGAATACAGTTTATTTGCTTTTTTGTGAATTATAATAATGGATTCCCACTTTCGTGGGAATTCGTAACATGTGTAATTAAATTGAATTACCGCTAAAATTTTGGTATTTTTGTTTTAAAGCGGGAGTAGCTCAGTTGGTAGAGTATTTGCTTCCCAAGCAAAATGTCGCGAGTTCGAGTCTCGTCTCCCGCTCAAAATACAATAAATGCTCAACGTAAAGATCTATTCATTTAGCTACAAAAAGTCCGGAATTCCAATAGATGAAACTCCCAACGGCGGGGGTTTTGTTTTTGACTGCCGCTTTGTTTATAATCCGGGCCGTAAAGATGAATTTAGAAGCCTAAACGGCAAGGATAATGAAGTAATTTCTTTTTTGGATGATGAGCCGGTAATGAAAGTTTTTCTTGAGAATGTTTATTCAATATCTTCAATGGCAGTTGAGAATTACCTGCATAGAAATTTTACAAGCCTGATGTTTAGTTTTGGGTGCACGGGAGGCCAGCACAGATCGGTTTATTCAGCCGAAAAACTTAAAAGATTTCTGCAGAATAAATACGAAAGCAGGATAAATATTTCAATAATACATAAAGAATTTCCGGAACTGAATAAGAATTGAAACAACAGAGTATCAGTCAAATTCCCTCGCTCGAAAAAAAGACTTTCTCACTCCATTTAATATCACAGGTATTTAACGGCATCGCAATTGGGATTATCCTCCTTCAGGATATAATCCTTAAAAAATCACTTGGCGGCAGTGATTTCCAGGTGATGATCCTAACATTCCTAATCAGCTCTTCATTCCTTTTTTCTATTTACGGCAGTGAGCTCGTTAACCGTTCAAAAAGCCGCGCCAAAACTATCCTTGTAGTAGGTACAATTTCGAAATTCTTCATTATAATATTGCCGTTATATGATAGCGCAGTCTTCTATATAATATGTATTGCCGTATCCGCATTCCTTGATTCAATGCTGCTTTCTGTTTGGAACATTGTTTATAAGCATAATTACACTGATACGAACAGGAGCAGGCTTTTTTCATATGCTTCAACTCTTCAGATAATATTTACACTCATTGTTACTACATTAACAGGTTATTTCCTTGATGTGAACGGCAATATTTATAAATTACTTTTTCCTGTATCGGGTGTATTCGGACTCCTTGTTTACTACAATCTTTCAAAAATGATAACACTTAGTCTTGATGATTATACAGGAAGGGACAATACTGCAAAGACCCGTTATTCTTTTAGGCTTATTAAAGATATTGTTCTGCTGCCTTTTAGGATTACACTGAGGGTCTTCAAACAGAACAAAGCTTTTATGAGATTTGAAAGTTACTTTTTTTTGTACGGAATGGCATTCATGGTGATATCTCCTGTAATACCGGTTTTCCTGGTTGATGATCTTAAGCTTGATTACTCCCCTATTTCTATTGCAAAAGGGCTTGTGTTTCATTCGGCATTGATACTCTCAACGCCGCTAATGGGTAGAATTCACGGCACCGGTAACCCAAACAAATTCTGCGGATATGTTTTTTCAATACTGGCATTATTTCCGCTGCTTCTTGTTTCATCAAAGTACTTTTATGTTTTAGGCCTCAATATTGATGTTGACTTAAGCGTATATTTGTCATTTTTCATATTTGGTTTCGCGATGAGCGGAGTAACCATTGCATGGACTTTAAGTTCTATATACTACGCTCCAATTGACGAAGTATCCAATTACCAGGCAGTCCATATCACGCTTACCGGAGTAAGAGGTTTATTCAGTCCCGCCCTTGGCTATGCTGTTATGAAGATATTCGC
>JAIOIK010000049.1 GCA_019912545.1 Ignavibacteria bacterium
CAATATGTAGTTTGTACCATAACCTGAATTTGTTCTTGTTACAGCATATCCAACTAAGCTATCCACAAAAGTTATATCTGATATTCTGTTGTTACCCAGATCGGGCATCCACTGCTGGTACCAGTTGCCAACCATAACATCTGAAAAGTTAAAGCCGATGAAGAAAAATAAGATGGAAAAGTAAAATAATGCAGAAGAAAAATTGTTGCCTAATGTGTTTCTTTTGCGGATATAGTGTATTGTGTCTGGCGAGTGAGTTGAGTCAGTGGGTTGAAGAGGCTTATTTGTTATTTCAGGGGTCATAACATATGCTTTACTTAATGCAAATTATGGAATTATTTTCTTCATTTCAAAGCAAATAACGATTTTCACTTGAAAGTTGATTAAAAAATGCGAAATTTAGTGTAAAGATGATACCATAAATGGGAAAGCTTTTCCTTTTACTATATATATTCACCGGAGTTGCAGCAGGAATAGGCGGGGCAACATTTTATTATGCCAAAGGGTATTCATATTTACAGGATGACCCCGCAGCATGCGATAACTGCCATATTATGGATAACCAGTACAACGGCTGGCAGCGCGCTTCACACCGTTCAGTTGCAACATGCAATGACTGCCATACTCCCAAAAGCTTTGCCGGCAAGTGGTTCACCAAAGGGCTTAACGGGTGGAATCACAGCTATGCATTTACATCAGGCGATTTCCATGAACCCATACAGGTTAACCAAAGGAACAGAGATATTCTTGAAGAAAATTGCAGGTACTGCCACGCAACGGTTGTGTCCAATATTACATTCCACGAAACAGAAAATACCAGGATCCAGTGCACGTCATGTCACAGAAGCGTGGGGCATATGAAATGAGAATTAGAAATTACCTGCCTGCGCCGGGGCTCCGGCAGGCTGGCAAATTATCAATTACAAATTGAATTCAAACAATAAACAACATACAGCATAAAAATTGTAAATAATAAATTTTTAATATGGCTAATCCGTTAAACAAAAAATACTTATTAATCTTTTTCATAACAGCGCTGGCGACGGTTGGAGCTACGCTGCTTCTTATAAATATTTTCGAAAAAAAACAGGAAGCGAATCTGTATCCCTCAGTCTTTAAACCGGTTGGGGATAAAGAGACAGATCCAAAAGTTTGGGGCGAAAATTTTCCGTTTGAGTATGATAGCTTCCTAAAAACGGAAACTAATGAGGGTCCTACTCAATTCGGCGGCTCAGATAATTACCAGAAGCTTGAAAAGTATCCGCAGTTGATAAAACTGTTTGCAGGTTACCCGTTTTCGAAAGATTACCGTGAAGAGCGCGGCCATTATTGGGCGATTACCGATGTGAAAAATACTCTGAGGGTAAACGATAAAACTCCCAACACGTGCATTAGCTGCAAAAGCTCGCAAGTGCTTGTTGACGTTGAAAAAATGGGCACAGAGAATTTCTACAAGGCAATGTTTAAAGATGTAGGCGCGCATTATGATAAAGGTATCGGCTGCCTAGATTGCCATGACCCCAAAACAATGGCGCTTAGGGTTCAGCGTCCTGCGTTTATTGAAGCAATGCAGAGAAGAGGAATTGATGTTACCAAAGCAACCAGAGAGCAGATGAGAAGTTATGTCTGCGGCCAGTGCCATGTTGAGTATTACTTTAAAGGTGATGGAAAATATCTAACATTCCCGTGGGATAAGGGGCTCTCTGTTGATAGCATAGAAGCATACTATGAAGAGTACGGTTTTAAAGATTGGGATCACGAAACATCCGGTGCGCCAATGATAAAGATGCAGCACCCGGAGTTTGAAACATGGTCAACAGGCATACATGCTAAAAGCGGTGTGAGTTGTGTTGATTGCCATATGCCGTATGAAAGAGTTGGTTCCCTCAAAGTTACAAACCACTGGATAAAATCACCACTGCGCAACATCAACAATGCCTGCCAGACGTGCCATAAGTGGAGCGAAGAAGAACTTGCCGGAAGAGTCAAAACAATTCAGGACAGGGTTTATGAAACTATGGTCAAATCCGAAAATGCAATACTGGATGCCATTAATGCGATCAAAGCAGCTAAGGATGCCGGTGCGACTGATGAACAATTAAAGGAAGCACGCAAACTCCATCGCCGTGCACAGCTTAGATGGGATTTTGTTGCAGCCGAAAATTCTATGGGATTCCACTCCCCCCAGGAAACACTTAAAACTCTTGGCAATGCAATTGATTATGCAAGGCTATCACAATTAGCAGCCGAAAAATTAATGAAGAATGTGGCAGTAAAATGATCGGAAGTAAAAAATAAAAAAGCAAAAGGCAAAAAGAAATTTATTTTGGTGTTGTTGCCACGACCTTTAGAGGCTGTCTCAAAAGTTCTATTTTTCAGTGGCACAGACATTCTTGTCTGTGATTGTTAAACATAAATGTAGTTTTCGACAGACAGGAATGTCTGTCCCACTGGTTTTGAGACAGCCTCTTTAGGTCGTGGATAATAATA
>JAIOIK010000001.1 GCA_019912545.1 Ignavibacteria bacterium
TTATCATTCGCAGAACATAGAGGCAATTTTTGCAAAGTGCCCCGGCTTATATATTGCATACCCAAGTAATGCCGCTGACGCAAAAGGGCTCTTGAAGACTGCATGCCAGATTAAGGATCCTGTAATGTTTTTGGAACATAAGTTTTTGTACAGACAGGGGTATGCAAAGTCACCTGAACCCAATGCAGACTATTACCTGCCGTTTGGCAAAGCCGCTGTTAAAAAAGAAGGCGATGATCTGACAATTGTAACGTATGGTGCAATGGTTGAAAAAGCGTTGAAAACATCTCGTGAAATGGAGAAAAAGGGCTATGGTGTTGAAGTAATTGATCTTAGAACACTTGTACCTTTGGATATTGAAACAGTCCTGAATTCTGTAAAGAAAACAGGTAAGGTGATCGTATTTTATGAGGATACAAAATTCATGGGATTTGGCGCTGAAATTGCAGCGCAAATTGCAGAAGCAGCTTTTGAATATCTTGATGCCCCCATCAAAAGAGTCGCCGGCCTTCATATTCATATTCCGTTCACACTTGAAAGCCATGCATTACCGCAGGATAGCTGGATCATGAAAGCAGCTGAAGAGCTTCTGGCATTTTAATAAAATGAAAAATTTAATTTAAAGTTATTGGGTGTAAGTCAATTGGCTTACACCTTTTTTATTTTGCGATGAAACATATATGAAAGAACCAATAATTTCTATTTCGGGGATCAGAGGGATATTCGGCGAATCACTCACTCCGGAAAATATCACAAAATTCACCTCTGCATTTGCGGCATACTCCGGTAAAGGCAGAATTGTAATAGGCAGGGATGGCAGGTTAAACGGTGAAATTATTGAAAAGATAGTCGAATCTGTATTGCTGTTTTCAGGATGTGAAGTGATAAATCTTGGAACCGCACCCACTCCTACTATTTCTCTTGCCGTTGAACAAATGAAAGCAGGCGGGGGAATAGCAATTACAGCATCACACAATCCGCAACAGTGGAACGGAATGAAATTCATTAATGCCAAAGGAATTTTCCTTGATGCAGCTGAAAACAAAGCGTTCATGAAGTTCATTCTTAAGAACGATCCCAAGTACGTTTCCGTGGATAGAGTGAAGCCTGTAGAATACTACCCAAGCTTTGCGGATTATCGTATTCAAAGAGTTCTGAATATCAGCTCTATTAATGTCAATAAGATCAGAAAGAGAGAGTTTAAGGTTGTTGCAGATTGTGTGAATTCTTCCGGGTCGTATATTATACCTGAACTTCTTCAGCGGCTCGGATGCAAAGTCATTAAGCTTGATTCAGACGGAAGCGGTATTTTTACACGTAAGCCGGAGCCTGTTCCTGAAAATCTGAAGCGTGTGTGTCGTGAAGTGAAGAAGCAAAAAGCGGATATGGGAATAGTAGTTGATCCCGATGCAGACAGACTTGTAATTATTACCGATAAAGGTGAACCGTTTGGCGAAGAAAATACAATTACCACCGCGGTAAAGCATGTTCTTGCAAAAGTGAATCCTTCCAGGAGAATTGCAGTTGTAAACCTCTCAACTTCACGCTCTGTAGATGATGTTGTCGATTCATTTGGCGGGAAAACATACAAAGCTCCAGTTGGCGAAATAAACGTCATCAAAAAGATGAAGAAAACCGGAGCAGTGATAGGCGGAGAAGGAAGCGGGGGAGTCATACTACCTGAAGTACATTATGGCAGGGATTCACTGGTAGGAATAGCACTTATTCTGAGTGAGTTCGCTTCATTCAAAGGCAAAGTATCTGAGTATAAGAAAACCTTACCGGAGTATCATATCAGGAAATCAAGTATCAGCCTGACCGGAATTAACCCGAACAAGATCTTTTCATCAATTAAGAGAAGTTACAGATCATTTCCGCAGAATTTTGAGGACGGCCTAAGGATTGATTTTCAAAATAGCTGGGCTAATTTCAGAAAATCAAACACTGAACCCATTATGAGGATTATAACAGAGGCTAAAACACCGGCTGAAGCTGAAGAGCTGCAAAAAAAACTGCAAAGAGAGATCAAAACTATATTGAATAAGTAAGTACAAATGACAGGATTCATTTTTAGAGCGTTAAATCCCTTTATTTTATCAATAATTTTTCGCTTATTTGCTGATAATAAAACTCGATAACATATGTCTAAACTACTAGAAGTAAAGAACCTCAAAACCTATTTTTATACTGATGATGGTATCGCTAAAGCCGTTGATGACGTTACCTTTGATCTTGATAGCGGTGAAACCCTTGGTTTAGTGGGTGAATCCGGCTGCGGGAAAAGTGTGTCTGCATTATCAATAATGAGGCTAATACCTGATCCTCCCGGCAAGATAGTAGGGGGAGAGATATTGTTCAAAGGCAAAGACCTTGTTAAGATCACTGATAAAGAAATGCAGGATATCCGCGGAAATGATATTGCTATGATCTTTCAAGAGCCAATGACCTCATTGAACCCTGTATTTTCATGCGGCGACCAGATTGATGAAGCAGTAATACTGCACCAGAAGGTATCTAAAGAAGAAGCAAGAAACCGCTCAATTGAAATGTTAAGGCTTGTTGGTATTCCGGCACCAGAGCAGCGTTACAGGGAATATCCTCACCAGCTTTCAGGGGGATTGAGGCAAAGAGTTATGATCGCTATGGCGCTATCATGCAATCCCGAAATTTTAATTGCAGATGAACCTACAACAGCGCTTGATGTAACCGTACAGGCGCAGATCCTTGAGCTA
>JAIOIK010000050.1 GCA_019912545.1 Ignavibacteria bacterium
AGGCGATCGGAGTTACACTTGTAGCTCGAAACGCTGTTTCGAGTGCCGAATCTGTGATTCGGCGAAAACCTGCATTCTAAATTTATTTTTGAGTCTATAGAAGAATGACTTACAACAAATGTTGTAGAATAGTATAGTTGCGAAACTTCGTTTCGCACTCCGATCAGGCGATCGGAGTTACAATGGTTTTTGCAATTCTCTAAGTGGTGTCGGGTATGTTACCCGACACGCGTCAGGTGAATACCTGAGGCCACTTATAAAGTTTTGTACTGTTTCTGCTCTATAATTTCTTAATAGCAATTTTTATAGGCTGATATTCGTATTCTTGAAATGAAGTCATTATGCTTAATGCATACTAAAAGAATATAGCAGATGCTAAGTGCATATGCAAGTCAATATTAAAGTAAAATAGGGGAATTGCCAAGACGCAATAAAAAAGGCGGCTATTAGCCGCCTTTTAGTAATCTATTTAATCCTGCTCGGGAGGACAAAAACAGAATTATTTCACGAGAATCATCTTGTTCGTTTTTGTGTAGTCACCGGCAGTTAAACGGTAGAAATATGAGCCGCTTGGCAAGCCCGATGCATTGAAATCATACTTGTAAGATCCCGGTTTTAAATCCTGGTCAACAAGTGTAGAGACAAGCTGCCCAAGTGAATTGAATATTACCAGATTAACCGGTCCGGATTTTGCTATCTCAAATTCAATATTTGTTACCGGGTTGAATGGATTCGGATAGTTCTGCTTCAGGTTAAACCTATTTGGCACTTCATTGCCAATTTGTTGAATTCCAATTACCGGATTTACGACTTCAATTTCATCCAAATTCACAAAGTATCCGTCAAAAGCCACGTCCATGTTGTATCTAAAACCAACATAGATATCCTGACCAGCAAAATCCGTAAAAGGTATGAAACCCTGTTGAAAAACACCGTATGTTCCAACATTGGACCAAGTTTCGATGTAATGAGTGAAGCTGCCCGGAAGTGAGTCGCCTGTACTTACCCAAATCTGAACGCTATCCCTATAAGTAGGTGAGCCCAGAGCAATCCAGTAGCTCATGTAATTGTTAGCATCCCATGCATGGATTTTTTTAGATACAAGCCAGCAATCAGAAATTAAATAGGTTCCAGAAGTGTCAACAGCAGTAAGCCATGAAATTCCAACTGATTTAGTTCCAGTATAAGCTTTTGCCTTTGCGGTTGATAGTCCCGGCAATACAGAACCGGAATCTCTTACTGTCCAGTTGTCATATGGATCTACCGGGAAAGAAGCCATATTATATTTCGCCCAGCCTGGAGGCAGACTATTTGAGTCCAATCCTTCAAAACTTTCAATCCAACTCTGTGATTGTAAATTTGGTATGGCAATTAGGGATAAAAATATAACGAGAAATACTTTTTTCATTTTGTCCTCCGCTTAATTTATTGTAATTTTGAATAAATATTAACTGAAATTTAACACTTTCTTAAGTAAAATTCCATTGAAAAAAAATTAAGTTCAAAAATCAGTTATTAACAGGTATTTTCAATAAACGAATCACTTTGAATGAAATCAATAGATTCCTGCTTCAGAATAACTCGGTCTTGAAAATTCTAGAAGAATCCATTATTGGATTACATCATTCATAAATCAATTACCTGTAATTGAAAATGAAAGCTGAAAATTCTAATATTGTAATAAACACTTTTTTAAGCTAAATTTGTTGATGTTTTGAACTTATTACTACTATGAAGATCATTACCGGAGGCACAGGATTTATAGGAAGCGCGATTTGCTGGCGATTGAATAAGCTCGGAGCTCATGATATACTGCTTGTTGATACTGATATGGACGGGCTCAAAAAAAGGAACGTGGACTCCCTTGATTACGTAGACTTTATTGATAAAGATACATTCCTGAAGCAGATCCAAAAAGGCTCGATCAATTATAAGGTTGATACAATTTACCACATGGGTGCATGCAGTTCCACTACAGAAGAGAACATGGATTTCCTTATTGAAAATAACGTTGAATACTCGAAATCCCTTGGCAACTGGTGTCTCAAAAATAACGCAAAGTATATCTATGCCTCAAGCGGCGCCACATATGGTGATGGCTCGCTTGGATTTGATGATGACCTTGAAATCCTGCCAAAGCTTAAGCCACTGAATAAGTATGGACTCTCGAAACAAATGTTTGATAAGTGGGTAATCGAAAATAATTATCATAGCAAATTCGTTGGA
>JAIOIK010000051.1 GCA_019912545.1 Ignavibacteria bacterium
ACCGATCCGCAGCTCTCGCACTTAATGTTCACCGCCATGAAAGAATACACATTTATCGGAAGCTCAGCGCCGCACTGTGTACAGCGATGCATTTTCGTCTCATCAATATGATGCTTTACGTTCTCAAGTATCTTGTTTGCAGCGCGTGCAAAGAGATTTACTTCAAACTTAAGGTATTCGATCTCCATCCAGTTCTTAAGTACATGCGTCTTCCCGCGTTCGCTTGAAGTAAGCCCCGAAGAAGCACCGGCCTTGCGCATTTCGGATTCAAACTTTGTTGCCGCCTGGTCAGTTTTTTCTGAAAGCTGTGTTACCGTCTGGTTCTTCAGTCCGTTTGCTATGTTGTGGATTATCACATTATCATACTGAATGTTCGCTATAACTCCGTCCAGGGGAGCCTCTGTCTGCTGAAGCACTTCATAGTACCGGCCTTCGATCTTTTTCAGAAAGCCGTTCCATCTTTCAACCATTGCCTTTACTTCGGATGATGAGTCACTCATAATTATATTTTACCTGGTTTTAATGCGGATCGGTCGGGGACCGATCCCTACGAATCATAATCTATAAGTTTTTGTAGGGCGTGTTCCCCGAACACGCCGAAATAACTAATCAGTTCTCACAAACAGCGCACTGCCGCAGAACATACAATTATCATACTGCATTTCCTCAAGCCGGGGAGCGCCGCAATTCTTGCACTTCATTGTGCTGTGCTTTTCTTTTTTTAATCCCTGCGAATATTTTGCTGTACCTGTAGACGCGTTTGCGAAAATATCACCAAGCCCCGAAAACGGTTTTATCTTCTGGTAATACTCAAACACTTTGGAATCCATAGCAAAATCCTTCGCGTCATTTGGATGCTTAGCCGCAATCTTTTCCATCACTCTTCTAAGCTCAATAGGGAAAGCTCCGCGAGTTATCTTCATCTCTGAGTTCAGCAGAGTTTCTTTATCCACTTCAGGCAGCGGCTCGGCGCCGTACGTCTGCATCACCGAGCTCCATGCTGCATCGCCGCCTTTACTTGCGTGCCAGGCTGATTGAAACGCCCGGTCAATTTCTTTTAAAAATTCACTCATTAATTTTTAATTTTACATTATGCAGTCGTGCCGCGAATACCTGATCCCAAGAATTTTGATTAAACCACTAATTCTGTCTGCCGAAGAGATCTTTATATGCACATTTCGTGGAACGACTGGCTAGTACTTAAACTTTAAACCTGTAACCCGAAACTTTCAACCGACTTGCTAAAACTCCAGATCGCTGTGTGAATCAGTCTTCATCGCTTCGTATTTAGCCTTATACTCATTCATCAAAGTCTGCATCTTCATCGCCAGCGAAAAATCAGTCATCATCTGGCCGGACCAGTGAGAGCTTACATTGGAATAATCAGCAACCGTCATACCGAAATCTTTCAGCACATCCTGTGCATCCCTGCCCTGCTTGCCCAAAACATCCTGTGCAACCATTGCTTCAACATACTTTTCAAATGAAATTGACTGTGCTGCCGATGCGCCGCCCTTTCCCAGGTTACCCGAGGCCGACTGGTTGAATGCTGCTGCATATTTTGTTGAAATCGTAAACGATGTATCGTTTTTCATCCTTGCAAGCCACTCTTCGTTAACCCTATCCCATTTTGGTGCGTCTATTGCGAGCAGTCCGCAGATCTCTTCTTTGGTTGTGCCCGAAACCATTTTTGCGTTTGCTGCTGCCCAGTCCTCAAGTGTTACGCCTTCTACAGGCTCTAATATGCTTGACATAATTTTGTTTTGTTTAAGTTAATTAATTTTTGCAATGTTAAAATAGTTATTAGTGATTAATAATAAAAGACTGTGCCGGGTTTTTTTTGAGGAAAAAAATAATAGAATGTTTTAAAGAAATATGTTTTAGAAAAAGGGATATTTAATGCGTTTTTAGGCACTTTTTTAAAAAAGAGAGATTAAAAAAACCCCCTCTCTTTGTAAAACAATAAATTTTATGTATATGTTTATTTCAACAACACCATTTCCCCCGTTGTTGGAGTTGTGACCAACAACTATTAATAAATATTATTCACTATTTTTTAAATATAACATTGCTTTGTATATACATGCCATAGAGCCTGTTACCTGAATGGAATTATTATTTATTAATTCTTCCAGTTCATTTAAACCGATCTTCACCGGTTCAATTTCTTCCTGCGGATTAATAAGAAGCGCTGCTGTTTGCACGCAATTGTTTGCTAAAAATAGGTGCATTTTACTTGTGTCTTTTGTAGGGCAATCATAAAATTCACCTAAGTTTATCCAGCTTTCAGAATTTAAACCCGTTTCTTCAAGAAGCTCGCGTTTTGCCACCGCGAGGGCGCTTTCTTTTGATCCATCAAACATTCCACCGGGTAATTCCTGTGTGATCTTATCCAAAGGATAGCGGTATTCCTTCTTAAGGATTACATATTCTTTTTCAATCACAGGGAAAACGAGAACAACATCATTATTTTCTGTCACATAATAATCATCAATAACCAATTCGTCATTAATCTTTACGGTATCTTTCCTTACCTTAAGCCATTTGGCGTTAAGTATGTATTCGCTTTTTATTTTTTCCCAGGGCATATGTTATATTGGTTAGTTAAAATAAATCTCCCCGTTGCTTCAAAAAAGCCGAAGGACCCTCCATGCGGAGGGAAGAAGAACCCGAATACACTTTACTTGCAGATTAAAACGAAATTAGTATCTCCGGTATATCCATGGACGGGGATTTTTCAAAAAACCACAAACTCCAATTTATACTTTCATAATCCCGCCCAACAAGGTTAAAGCTCAACTCATTACAAAATTAATTAAATTTACAACTTGGGCAGGCGAGCCTTGCCGCCTACAAAAACATCAATCTATTTAATTTGTACCGTCTTCGCTTTAGCGGGACCCCGTAAAACATTTTCACTATTTCACCATTTCGCTATCTGCTTATTCCACCAGCTTCTTATACCTTACCCTCTTCGGCTCAATATCACCCAAACGTTTTTTCTTGTTCTCTTCGTAATCTGTGTAGCCGCCTTCAAAGTAATAGACTTCCGAGTCACCCTCAAATGCCAGTATATGAGTTGCAACCCTATCCAAAAACCACCTGTCATGCGAAATTATCACAGCGCATCCTGCAAAATCTTCCAAAGCCTCTTCAAGCGCTCTTAATGTGTTTACGTCAATATCGTTTGTCGGTTCATCCAGCAGCAGAACATTTGCCTGTGATTTTAAGGTCAAAGCCAAATGGAGCCTGTTTCGCTCGCCGCCGGAAAGCACCCCCACTTTCTTGCTCTGGTCAGTTCCGCTGAAATTGAAACGCGAAACATATGCGCGGCTATTGAACTGTTTGCCGCCAAGCTCTATAAACTCCGCGCCTTCGGATATCGCTTCCCAAACAGTTTTTTCGGGATCTATTTCAGAATGCGCCTGGTCAACGTAACCAACCTGCACAGTTTCGCCTATTTCAAAATTTCCGCCATCGGGTTTTTCTGTGCCGAGTATCATTCTAAATAAGGTTGTTTTACCCGCTCCGTTGGGGCCGATTATACCTACGATCCCTGCCGGCGGAAGAGAGAACTTCATGTCATCAAATAGCAGTTTATCACCGAATGCTTTCTTTATGGAAACGGCGTTAATAACTTTATTACCTAATCTTGGACCATTCGGAATAAAAATTTCAAGCTTTTCTTCCTTTTGCTTTGTATCTTCGTTCATCATTGTATCATAATTCTGCAGCCTTGCCTTTGATTTCGCATGCCTTGCTCGCGGTGACATCCTTACCCATTCAAGCTCTCGCTC
Source organism: Ignavibacteria bacterium (assembly GCA_019912545.1). Lineage (GTDB taxonomy): Bacteria > Bacteroidota > Ignavibacteria > Tepidaquicellales > OLB5 > OLB5. The sequence goes on from JAIOIK010000051.1 coordinate 3,798, forward strand.
CAGCGTCTTGCGGCGTTTTGATTCCTGCTTCTCTTCCTGCTCAAGCCTTTTAGTCTTCTGCTCCAGCCAGCTTGAATAATTTCCCTCCCAAGGAATTCCCTCGCCGCGATCAAGCTCAAGTATCCACCCCGCAACATTATCAAGAAAGTACCTGTCATGTGTAATGGCAATTACTGTTCCTTTGTACTGCTTTAAGTGCTGTTCCAGCCAGTCAATTGATTCGGCATCAAGATGGTTTGTTGGCTCATCAAGCAAAAGAATATCAGGCTCTTTTAACAAAAGACGGCATAATGCTACACGCCTCTTTTCACCGCCGCTTAAGTTCTTTATCAGCGCATCACCTTCGGGAGTGCGCAGCGCATCCATTGCGCGCTCTAATTTTGCATCAAGCTCCCACCCGTTGTGGTGATCAATAAGCTCAGTCAATTCGCCCTGGCGTTCGATAAGCTTTGTCATTTCATCATCATCCATCGGTTCAGAAAACTTGTTATTTACCTCTTCATATTCTTTCAGTATATCAACAACTTCCTGTGCGCCTTCCTGTATAATTTCCTTAACGGTCTTGGTTTCATCAATATGCGGCTCCTGTTCAAGCAGGCCTATTGAATATTCCTTTGTAAAATGCACATCGCCCTGAAAATTATCTTCAACTCCCGCAATTATTTTCAGTAAGGTTGATTTACCCGAGCCGTTCAAACCTATAATACCTATCTTCGCTCCGTAAAAGAACGAAAGATAAATATTCTTCAAAACCTGTTTTTGCGGCGGATAAGTTTTACTTACCCCAACCATTGAAAATATGATCTTATTATCTGCCATTAATTGTTTATTATATTCACCGGATGACTCTAAGCCTGACTGCTAAAGCGGTTCATCCGATGCGTATTGTTTAATTAGTATTTTTATTGTTTACGGTAAGATGCGAAGATAGCTATTTGATGTGAAGCATTAAATCCATAAGGAAAGGTATAGCTGGCAAGCACGCTGCTTTTGTAGAGACGGGTCGTTGACCTGTCTGTCTTTTCGTTTTGGTAAAACAGAGACGACTCACCGAGTCGCCTCTGCAGATTCAGGGTTCTCAATTGAAAACTATCTTCATTTCTCCGCTCTGCGCGGCCTGAATAACGCACTTAGTGTTACATAACCAAATATCAGCACAATAGAAAATAAGAGCGTCATAAGCATTGTTCTCGGATGCGAGAAAGGATGAATGAACCTATCGGCAATATCTATAAACAACGAAACCGGATTTGTAAGTACGTCCCAGCTGTTGAATCTCTCATACCTGCCAAGATATATTCCGAAACTACCCACCACAAGCGAAAAAATTGAAAACACCCAGCCTTTGAATGCACCGAACCTTCTTCCGAGCGCAGTCTGTACATCATACAGCGAAATAAATCCAAGCATTAACCCGTTCCATGCAAACGAAAGTATTAAACCAAGATCAAACCAGTACGGTACGGTTGCCCTCGGCTCAAGATGGAAGAAATCAGTAACGATGTAAGGAGCATTGGGGAATATCAAAAGCCATGCCGAGAGAATTGTAACCGTTAAGAAAATTGAACGTATCTTCTTGTAATACAGCAAAAAAAATGTGCTTATAACATACGGCAGTATGGCAAGGAATAAATTCCATATCAAAAATAAATAAGTACCATAGTCAGAGTAATATACCCTGAACGCTTCAAGTGATACACTTAAAAGGCATGAAAGTGCCAGGATAACAGTTACACTAAGCCTGTTATTTTCACGTAAACTGCTGATAAATGATGACATATTTTCTTTTGGATTGATGGTGAGATTTTCTTCTTTAACGTTAAGGGGTGCGCTTTGGTTTCATTTATACGATACCGTAGAGACGAACCGGTGGGTCGTTTTCAATAGATATACTCTGCAGGCTATGAGACGATGCACCGCATCGTCTCTACAAAATTAAAAATCAAAACCTTATCCTCTCTTTCCCCACCCATTCATCCCACGTGTATCCATCGTTAACATAGCGGATAAAGTATTTACCGCCTGTTTCGTCAAGCACTTCTGCTGGATACCATGAGCCGTTCCACTCAACCTGTACGGATTTTTCTTTTCCAGTTTTTATCCTGTCATACGCTACCCACTCGTTCCAGTAATCTTCATAGCCATCATACTTAATATAATAAAAATCATTCTGTGACTTCTTGATCTCCGCGTCATACCACTTACCTTCCCATGATACTTTGATCTTATCTCCGTTACTGTAACTTACAAAATGAATTGGCCTTAGCTCGCTCCTGTTAAATGTCTGCGTGGACTTATCGCTGTAATCATAAAATTCACACTCAACATTGTTTTCATTTGTGCTCAGAATTCTGACTGCAGCCATATCACTGCCTTTGGGTGCCATATAGTAAGAGCCCGGCGCAAGATCACCACTTGAGGCGGTTACACTGCCGCTGGTTTTTGCAAGCGGTGCAGTTTCATCAATGCCAAGTAAGCGGAATCCGCACATCTGGCGTTCACGGTATTTCATTGCATCGCCAAGCTCTATACCCGTTTCATTAATTGAAATTGTTCCGTCATTGTTTCTATCGGCAAGCTCTAAGCCTGAAAGACAATCAATAACTGTCTGAGTAAACGTCCAGTTCGCTGTTGATATATTACACGATGCCGCTGAAGTCAAGACAATTACATTTTTACCGGCGGCATTGATCTTCTCCGCTTCATCAAGCATTGCTCCGCTGTAACAGCAATCCGCAAGCAGCCAGACAAGTTTTCCTTTGAAGTTATCGCGGATAGCATCGCCCAGCCAGCTTACGTTAAATCCGGATTTTTTATAATTCTTGGAAGAAATATCATAGCTGGCGAAATAGATCGAGTTATCTTTATCCTTCACGCCATGCCCCGCATAGTAAAAAATAAAAGTTGAGCCTTCCGGCGCCTTTTTCAGCGCATCTGATACAGCCTGTTTCATTGCTTCTACGGTTGAGGCTTCGTCTATAAGCAGCGTCAGGTTTTTCTCCTGTACGCCGTTTGTTCTCAGCAGTTCATAGAGTTCTTTGTCTTTTCTGTTCCGGTTACTAAAAGGCGGGAATCCCTTATCGGTCCACTCAAGTACTCCGGCAATTACACCGTATGTATTCTCGCCTGGGGCGATATCTGAAGTGACTTCAGTTTTGACCTGTTTCTTATCGTTTTTTTCGCTTGAACCTTTTCCGGTTAGCTCAGTTATTTTTGAGCAGTTGATAAACAACGGGATAATGAAGATAAGTATCAGAAATTTTTTCATGGCAGATTGTTCTTTGACTGAATAAAATTCCCCTCTTGGAAGGGGTGGCTTTCCGCCTGCTGGCGGAAAGACGGGGTGGGTTACATTTCGATCAATTGGTTTTCTCTTTTACATTTTTCTTCACGCTTAGCCGCCAGCCAAAATATCCCAGCACTCCAAGCGCCATTATACCCATTGCAACGGGGATAAGTATAGTAAGTATGCTCATCACAAACGAGGCAATGTGTTCAAACGTAGCAATAAGCCAGTTTGCCCAGCCGGCAGTAAAGGCAGTTGACTTCAATCTTGCCATGCTTGCGCCCGATTTAATCACAGCAGCCGAACCGCCGCCAACAATAATGCCAAGTGTCCACTGAACCATCGGCGGCACATCGGTAATAAACGTTACCGAAAGCAGGGTACCGGCAATTGTCGCCAGTGGAATAGATATTGTATCAAGCGCATTATCTAATACGGGAATATAATACGCGCCGATCTCAGCAACTGTTGCCGTTAAGAAAATTGCAAATGCAGGCCAGGAGCCCATCCACTCAAACCCGCCGCCGATATGAACAAGCCCCGTCATAGACGCGATGCTTGAGATGAGCAGCGGTACAAATACCCGGAATCCGCAGCTTGCCGCGAGTCCTAAACCTAAACAAATTCCAATTGCTATATCCATTTATTATTTTAAATGCTTACTTAACAAAAACCTTACGGCTCTGCATTTTTTTCATTTCAAGCAGCAAAATAGAAGACAAATACCAAAAGAGTAATTATCACTATTGCAATATATACGGCTTTTTTTAAGAATTGTTCCATGGCTTTCTCCTTAAGGAACCTAATATATTTTACTGACAAACAAAATAAAACCCATGATTTATGCTTTCACGGTGCCCGGGGGCAAACACAAAACCCCGCTCTATGTTTTAAAAGCGGGGTTTCCGGTCACGGGCGAGAGCCCGTACGCTTTCTTTCGTAAAACCTTAATTTTTCTTCACTTTTTCCAACACCGAAAGCTTATCGCCATCTACTTTAAATGACATTGATTCGCTCCACCGGCTTATTGAGTTTTCCTTAATGTTCAGTTTTAGGCCTTTAAGGCTTACTTTTACAACATTATCTACAGAAGATATTTTCACTTCATCAAAAGTCTTTTCAACGGATTCAGGAAGTGTTGGCTTGCAGTTTTCTATCTGGCTTACAATAGAAGCTTCGTTGCGGAACCAGTTCTTTAAAAATGTCTTATTGCTTTCGCTGCACTGGTAGCTCATATTAAGCGCTGTGAGTATCTTGCATTTTACATTATCCTTGCTTCCGTCGGCAAAGCACTCATTGCCTATTGTTGATGCAAGGTAACCAAGTACCGCTTTTTCCGGATCACTGATGCCTGAAAAATAATTTTCATCAAGCTTGATAATGTTAATGCTCGCTTTCAACGAAGGATCATAAACATCCTCACGCCAGATGACTTTTGTCATGTAGCTTCCGGATTCCTTAAAGTCCATGACCGGAGTCATATCGTCATCTCCGCCTGCCTTAAGATCGCTTTGGATGAACATTGTTGCAATTACAAGTATTGCGAAGAAAATTATATGCGGAATGAATCTCTTTGTTTTGTGCATATCTGCCTCTCTTTTGAATGTTGCTAGCTTAATTGATTAGCGAAAGATAGCACATCTAAAGAGTAAAGTAATTAACCGATTTCGTGATATGGAAAATTCTTTTGTTGATTTATTGGCGATTTTTAAAGCTTTTTCTTTTCAGCTAGCAAGAAGAACCTGTCCAGCGTACTATTGAAACATCCTTCTATCCGGATTATCCTGCTGATCTCATCCAGCTCAATGCGATATTTCTTTTTTGAAAAATCCGGAATGAGCCAGTTGATAACTTTTATGTACGAAATCAACGCCTCTAGATCTTTAAATATTGTAAACCCCGCAGCTTCGTTTCTTTCAATGATCTCAAAGCCCGCATTCTGCAGACCGCTTATTGCATTAAATAAATTCCAGTCCGAAAATTCATTAACTTCGCAAATCCCTAAGAGTTTCAAAAATGAACACTATGCCGTTTTCCATTTATACATTCAACAATTATCTGCAATTTACAACTTAATCATATAAAATCTAATGAAAAGTTTCGATAACGTAAATTTCAGCAAAATTTCTTTTATCCTTATGGATCTTGACGGCGTACTGACCGACGGCTCTGTAATATATTCATCAAGCGGAGAAATGCTCAAGGCTTTCAATGCGCACGATGGGTTCGGCATAAACCGCGGCAGGCAGCTTGGACTCAAATTCGCGATAATTTCAGGCATGAGCGCAGCTGCAAATGAAATGCGCACTAAACGGCTGAAGATCGAAGAGTTATATCAGGACTGCGCTGACAAATGCGTGGCAGCAAACGAGATTAAAAAGAAATATAATTTAACCGATAAAAATCTTTGCTTTATGGGTGATGATGTTTTTGATATTCCGCTGCTGCAGCAGGTGGCTTTCTCTGCCTGCCCCCCCGAAGCCGTTGAAGAAGTGCGCAATGAGGTGCATTATGTTACAAAAGTTTCTGCCGGTCGTGGCTGCGCGAGGGAAATGATCGATTTTATCCTGAGGAAACAGGGGAAAATATAGTATTGCCAACATCTTATGACCTTAAGCCTGCCTGTCCACGACTCCTTCGAGTCGTGGACTCGTGGATCTGCAGGCAGGTCACCTGATGATTAATAAAGCTCATTTGCTTTTTCGCGCAGCCACTCAACAGCATAGATATCCTTTATATCATTAAGTTCAGCGGTAATTTCCTCGGCAGTCTTCCGTCCCTCTTCCATCCTGCATTTGAGCAGTCTTTTTGTCATTTTTACAAACCCCCGGAAGTAGAGATCGTGTTCGCGAGAGATCTTCTTATTTTGCTTTAAGAAAACGTTTAATGAATCGATCAGAGAAAATGCAGACTCAAACTCCTTTATTTCATAATACACCATCAGCGTCAGAATTTTAATATCAATTACAAATCCCGCATCACGTGAGCCAAACCTTGAGCACTCTTTCAGCACATTTTCATAATCTCCCCTGCTCCATTGCAGGTATGCACGGCCGTAATGAAACATATCCTGCTGGTATTCAGGCGAAAGGTCTTTATGGTATGTTTCAATGAAGCTCTCGGTCCATTTGTGTTCATTGTTTCTGATTGCCCCCCTGATCAGATTCTTGTATTCAATAAGCGGGAACGGTTTTGTTTTATCTGTATGATACAATCCTTTTTCATGCGTAAACCGTGCAACCTCAAAACTTTCCTTCCCCAGCCTTGCATTTACCATCATGCTGTGAATTCCCTGGAGAAGGTTTTTCTGCTTATCCTGGCTGTACCAGTGAAGATTTTTAATGACCAGATCTTTGTATTTGAAAATAGGTTCTTTATTTCCCGGGTTAAGGATGTTCAGCAATTCATAGCAGCATAATTCAGCTATTTTTCTGTTGGCGCTGGATTCTTTTTTAACGTAATCAATAAATCCGAGGTAGTTTATTTTTTCTGCAAACTGATATATCATTGTTTCTTTATACGGCGAATTGAAGGTCCGGTGATTCACTCCTGCATCATGCATTGCTTCGGCAAGCATAAGTAATGCATTGATGATATTGTATTCACCTTTTTTGATCACGTTTCCCGTAACAAGCGCCTGGCGGTCTTTGATTAAAAGGTTGTAATTGTATTTTAGATTTTCGGCATCGGCCATCTGTCTGAAGTAATATTCATCTGTTTTTCGGGTCTTAAGATAACCGTCGATCTTCCTTAAATGTTTTTTGTAAGAAGCATCAAGGTTTCTATTTGTCAGTTCTTTTATAAGGATGTGTTCTTTTTCAAAAGGGTTATTTCTTAAAGCAAGCAAAAGCAGGAATTCCTCTGCCTGTTTATTCAGGTCCGAAAACAATTTCCTGATGATCGTGCCCGATCTTTTTGAATCATATTTCCTGCCCGGGTATAGCTTTTCAAATATTTTGTCATTTGTTAGATTTTCATTTGCCCTGCGGCTATCAAGATCAGGATGATATTTCCCAATCAGCAGGTAAAGCGGATAAAGATTCCTGCCGGCTCTGAACAGCTGCGATCGAACTAACTTCCCAAGTCCGGTATATTCTTTTTTTGAAAGACTATTCAATACTACCAAAAGCTTGTTTTGCCTGATCGTGTTTACTGTTTTCATTATTTAAGATATCCCTCAAAAAGCTTTACTTTTTTTCGTCACAAATTAATAGCAATAAAAGGAAAATTAGGACAAAAAACAAGCATTTTAAAGGTATGTGAGCATTAGAATCCGTCATTTTGTCCATAATTTTTTTTTGTTTCGGATGACTGTGTGAATGTATTTTTGTCAACGATAATAAATAAGTGCACTTTGGGTGCACGTAAAGAGGAAAGATCCGGAAAGGTTAATGGTTAGAATAAAACAAGTCAAAACAGTACCAAGGGGATACAGACTGAAACCCCAGACGCATAAACTGATAGCTAAGATACAAAGGATAATGAATGCAAGCGCAGAGGAAGTAATTAACACGGCCTGTAGAAAACATTACGAAGAATTAAACGTTAAACAGTGAGGTTTAAAGTGTAAAAAAGACATTTATTAATTCAGAGATTCCTTCAGAGTTTTCATTTTCGCAAAATTATACCAATCTATTTAGTCCCCATATGAATATCGGATTTCGGATTGGTGAATTCGGATTCGTTTCGCTAACAATGTATGATATAATGGGTAAAGAAGCTGCCGTATTGGTAAATAAAAATGTTCATACAGCATCAATTTTAATGCCAGCGGTTTTGCTTCCGGAATGTATTTCTATAAATTTACATCAAATGAGTTTACCGATACAAGAAAATTAATCATAGTAAAGTAAGGAGAGATCATGAAATCAACAAACTATGCAGTTTTAATAATAGCGTTTCTTTTGCTTGTGAGCTTTAGTTACTCACAGTGGCAGCCGGATGTAAGGCTAACAAACGACCCCGCTCTGTCATTTTCAGGTGAGGACAGGTGTATTTCAGTTAACGGTAATTCCATTCATGTAGTCTGGCAGGAGCACCGCGATGGAGATGCCGAAATATATTACAAACGTTCGACCAACAGGGGTGATTCATGGAGTACCGATACGAGGCTTTCTTCAACACCGCACTTTTCAGGAGCACCCTCTATCGCCGCGAATCAGTCTGTAGTGCATATTACATGGCAGGACCAGAGAACCAGCGGCACACTTGAAATTTATTATTTACGATCAACCGATAACGGGATTACGTGGGGACCGGAGGTCGGGCTTACCAATGATCCGCAATCTTCTTATTATCCTTCAATTTCAGTTTCCGGCACGCTTGTGTATATTTTATGGGAAGATAATCGTGACGGTAATTACGAGATCTACTTTAAACGTTCTACTAATTCCGGAGCAAACTGGAGCAGCGATATGCGTTTGACAAATAATTCTGCAGCATCTAATTATGTTTCTGCTGCCTGTTCCGGGATCAATATACATTGCTCATGGCAGGATACCCGCGACGGGTCAACGGAGATCTATTACAAAAACTCAACAGATGCCGGCGTGACTTGGTCGGCTGATGCAAGATTAACAAACGATCCCGCAGCCTCAACGGGATCAAACATAACCGTGACGGGTGCGAATGTAAATGTATTCTGGAGCGATCAGCGCAACGGTAATTACGAGATCTACTTCAAAAGATCAACCAGCGGAGGCTCTAACTGGGGCCCAGATACAAGGCTTACAAATGCCGTCGATAATTCGCTTAATCCATGTGCATTTTCTTATGGTCCTTTGACAGCCTTTATTTGGAGCGATTTGCGAACAGGGTATTACAAAGTATACTATAAAGCTTCTTCTGACGGCGGCACGAACTGGAGCGCTGATCTTCTCTTATCTCAGCCGGGCTTGTTTGGTTCTGCGTTTAATGCGTCAATTGGCATTAGTGATTCTGCCGCACATATAGTCTGGAATGATAATAAAGACGGCAACCAGGAAATATATTACAAACGGAATATTTTCAGCTTTCCGGTCGGGATAACAAATAATAATTCTGATTTTCCGGCGGAGTTCTCGCTTTCGCAAAATTACCCCAATCCGTTTAACCCTTCAACAACTATCAATTTCCAAATTCCCGCCGATGGAAAGAGGCATGCCTTTAACACACAGCTTATTGTTTACGATATCATGGGCAAAGAGGTAAAAGTTCTTGTGAACAAACTGATGCAGCCCGGCAATTACAGTATAGATTTTGACGGAAGCAGCATAGCTTCCGGAATGTACTTCTACAGAATTACCTCCGGTGAATTTTCCGATACCAAAAAATTAGTTTTAGTAAAATAGGGAGTAAATATGAGAACAATAAATTTTTTGGCAGCTGCAGCCTTAATGATATTTTTTATCAATATAAATATTGCACAATGGCAAAATGACGTGATGTTAACTTTTGACCCGGCAGTCTCTACTACCAGTTACAATAATGCAACTTGCCTTGCCTCAGCGGGCAACACTTTGCATTTGGCGTGGGAAGAAACCCGTGACGGCAATAATGAAATATACTATAAGCGCTCAATAGATGGCGGGACAACCTGGGGAGCAAATACAAGAATTACCAACGATACCAATTATTCCCCAAAACCTTCAATAGCCGTATCAGGAGTGTTCTTCATGTTGTATGGACCGAAACGCGTGATGGCAATGCAGAGATATATTACAAGCGCTCACCAAATGGCGGTACAACATGGGAACGGATACAAGATTAACGAATAATGCCGGTGTTTCAATCCTGCCAGCGGTAACTGCATCGGGTTTAATTGTGCATACAGTTTGGATTGACGATAGAGATGGAAATAACGAGATTTATTACAGGCGTTCAACAGATCTGGGCTTAAATTGGGGTGCAGAAACAAGATTGACAAATAATTCTTCCAGTTCTTACAATCCATCAGTAAGTGTTTCCGGTTCAAACGTTCATGTTACCTGGTATGATCTGCGGGATGGCAATAATGAGATATATTATAAACGCTCTACCGATGGAGGTATAACGTGGGGAGCAGATAACAGGCTTACATATAACACATCGCTTTCTTATGACCCGTGCTCCACAGTATCCGGCTCGATTATTCATGTTGTATGGACCGATACCCGCGACAACAATAAAGAGATTTATTACAAGCGCTCAACAGATAACGGAGTGAGCTGGAGTCCGGATGTACGTTTAACAACTTACATGAATGATTCAATGTATCCTTCGGTTACTGCATCGGGGCCGGTTGTGCATATTACATGGACAGATTATCACGATGGAAATTATGAAATTTACTACAGGTGCTCTACCGATGGAGGTACTGCATGGGAACCGGATTCAAGGCTTACAAATAATCCCGGAGTATCTGTTCTTTCTTCAGCAGCGGTCACAAACTCCTCGGTACATACGGTTTGGTACGATGACCGGGACGGCAATGCTGAAATATATTATAAACGAAATCCGACCGGCAGCCCAACAGGAATTACAATTACCGGTTCAGCAATACCCGAAAACTTTTCGCTCGCGCAAAATTATCCCAATCCATTTAATCCTTCAGCTACCATACAATTTTTTATTCCCCTCTCAAGATGGGTATCCGCCCCTGGCGGACGGGATGTGCCTGCATCGCTTGTTGTTTACGATATTCTTGGCAACGAAGTAAAAATCCTTGTTGACCAGCAATTACCGCCAGGCTCATACAGTATAAATTTTGATGCAAGCGGTTTAGCTTCCGGAATGTATTTCTACAAGCTTGCATCCGGTGAGTTCACCGATACAAAAAAAATGTTGTTGATAAAATAAGTTGTCTCAAAGTCACCCGGTGAATTCAAGCCTGCCCGTCCATTACTCATTCGGGTCGTTGACTCATGGAGCTGCAGGCAGGTCATCGGGTGACTGTATCCTGCTATCATACGAATTCATCCACGACATCAAAATAATAACAGAACATTTATTTCCTGCTTTCATTTTGGTTTGCCTTCTTAATATTTGCCCTTCCTGAAAACACTCAAACAATTAATTCCTTTGAAAAATGACTAAAACAACTACTTTTAGGGCTATTATTGACTTTTTTTTACACTTTTTTATAAACACACAAACAAAAATATCTTTGGTATCACAGATTCATTTGTGTATATTTGACTCGTTGCAAATTCAAGCAAAAAGTGTTAACTTGTTTTACAAAAAAAATTCCCAAACAAAGCGGAAGTCAAAGGAATTCTTAGAAATATATTCAAACATTGTTATTCATTAACTAACCAAAATAAGGAGATTCAAATGAAAATTTTCAAAACGTTTTTATTCATGTTTTTTGTCGTTTTTCTTGCGGGGAACTCATATTCCCAGCAGGAATCCAAGATGGATTGGGGTCCGATCATCACGGGCACAGAGATTCCATCTAACAAGATAGATTCAAGGCTTAACAAAGTTGTTTCGCAGCAGGAGATTGATTTGAACAACCAAATGAAGATCGCAAAGAAACAGGGAGACATGCTGAAAGTTCAGCAGTTGAACTATCAGATGGAAAAGGTTTCCAGCGATATAAAGATCGTTACGCCGGTTTTACTACCAGGCAGCGAACTTACACTTGCTCTTGGAGACAAAGCCCCGTTTTACAACACAGAGCTTGTCTCTAATTTCCAGGTAACAAGCAGCCTCAACGTAAAAGCTTCTGCTATTGCAACCGAAATGCGTCAGGCGTCTGCAGGTACGTTATGGCTTGTAGTTGCACAGGGAACAACCAGGGATACTTTGAAAATTTACAATTCGACAACCAATGGCGTTACCTGGACATTGCAGGCTAGCTATTATTCACCGGCAGGTGTTGCGCCAACAATTAATTATGACGAGCTTGATATTGAAATAATTGAAAACACAACCGGCGATAAATTTTTGCACGGAGTATTTGGAGCAAATAACGCCGGCAAGCAGATTACCGGTTGGTTTGCGCTGAAAATAACCGGCGGGATTACAGGAGGCTCCGGATTATTTGCATTCCCGGGGGATGCTGCTGCAAACAGATATTACGGACCTAGAATAACGTCTGATAATGCTGCGTATGCAGGCGCTGCTTATACCATGATAATTAATGCGCAGGATTCAGTTGTTGGAGGCGTGCATTGGTATAAAGAGAAGTTCATTTATTGCACCAACCCTTACTCATCTTCTCCCACATTTACGTATCGCGCCGATGCGTTCTTGTTTACAACCTCAAACAATATTACCAATAACCTGACTGTTGATATAGCTTATTTTGATACAGGTGATTCTGTTGTTGTGCTTGAATCAAGTATCCCGGATACAACAAGGATATATTTCTATACAGCGCACGAGACCGGGATTGGACCAAGAAACTATCCGGGATATTATCAGGGAGCGTCAAGCGATGGCAGAAAATCTTATGCAAGAATTGCTTCTCCGGGCAGCACCAGGAACCTCGTTATTGTTTACAGAACTCTGTTTAGCAACACCGGAAGCGACTATGATATCAGGTCGCTAAAATCTACAAACGGTACTGCAATAGGTACTATGACCGCTATGACTGCGCCGGATTATACCACACAATGGTCGCAGCAGCCGGATATTATGGCAATCAGAAATTCAAGCTCTTGGAGAGCAGCTCATACTAATATTACTACTCCGGCAAATAATGCTGATAGTGTTTACTATGATGTTATGAATTTTACGGCCGGGACATGGACAAGAAAAGGCGTTAACAATACAACAAGCAGCTTGCCCGGATCGGGTGTTCTTGGGCCAAAACCAAGTTACAGATATGTAAGTGGTGATAGCTGTTTAACCATTTGGGCGCCGAGCGGCCCGATTGGTCTTTGGTCAGCAATAGGATGCACCGGAACTATCTTTACAGGTATAACAACTACCAACAATGGCGTGCCAAATTCATTCAGTCTTTCTCAGAACTATCCTAATCCGTTCAACCCGGTAACCAATATTAAGTTCAGCATTCCAAATGCAGGGCTTGTGAAATTAGTTGTGTTTGATGTTGCCGGACGGGAAGTTGCTACTTTGATCAACGAGAATGTAGCGGCAGGTTATTATAATGCTGATTTCGACGCCTCCTCGCTTTCAAGCGGCGTGTACTTCTACCAGATCACTTCAGGTGATTTTGTAGATACAAAGAAAATGGTGTTAATAAAGTAATGGAATTTCTTTTAAAATCCGGCCTCTGACGGATTAGCAAAAACAATAAATTATTTTACCGGTCCGGTTTATAACGGAAGGTAAAATAGCCAGTTAAATTCAAAGCCGGGGAGCTGAAAAGTTTCCCGGCTTTTTTATGTATATTGTTAAGGTGTCTGACTGTCTCCTTGCTTCATTTGAAGCCGATATCTCTATGAGTCTATTTATGTTTCATATCAGTTAGTTTTTTATATATCCACGATGAATCGAAGTTTCGTAATTCTTCCATGAGATTATCATATTTCTTTTGATCAAAGCCAAATTTCAGGTCAATCAAGGCTTGGTACTGCCTTAAAAAGGTAAGGATATACGTTCTGAATTCCTCGGGTGTTGTTTCGCTGTAGCTTATGTAACGCCTGTATGAATTTACCAAAGAATCAGCATTCTCGAAATAATTCATATCATAGTAACACTTTAACTGGAGGAATTTGAGATCATTAATAAAAACAAATTTTGATTGGTTAATTTTGTTGATGTATTCAAGTGCTTTTTCATAGTTCTTTCTGGGATATTCTATCATTGCCCTCGCGAGGTTTACTGCGTCCCCTCTATGCACTTTTGGCAGGCTTCCGGAATACCTGTTTACAAAATCCTCTGCCCAGGCAACTTCCTTTAAATTTAAAGCTGTGTTGAAAATGTTCCTGAACCGAAGAAGATCCAGCGCCTCGTTCATGGGGTTAACAATAACGTTAGCTTCAGATGCATCTCTATATACTTCAAACAGCATTCTGTTGTATTGAATGTCATTGCCTGATCTTTGCAGCAAAGTTATACACATTCCGGCTAAGCTTTTATAAAGTTCATAAAGTTCAAACAGATTGAATAGTTTTTTGTTTTCCCTCAGGAGCATTTTAAATTTAATTACCGAGTCATTATCAGGTGAGTTGTATGCAGCATTAAATAAAATATAATAGATTTTTACCTTAGGGTCATTGTGTCCGGAAGCAAAATCCTTAAAATTAAAATAAGAAAACATCTTCAGCAGCGATTGTGACTTTGCCGACTTCTTCCTGTTTTCAAATGATTCTGAATTAACCGTTAAGAACTGAAAATTTGATATGATAGAAAAATAGAAACTATTGATAATGTTTTCAATATTTTTCAGAAGCAGTTCGTTTGTTTTGTTCTGTTCGCCTTTTTCATAAAATGTGTTGATCTTAATATCTTGCAGCTCCCGTAAGCAGGCATATAACTGTTCTGTGGTGGCGCTTTTTTCGTTAACATACTCTTCCGTCAAATGATACTCTTTATCAAACATTGTATAAAGTTGTTTTCGCTCAAATCCTTTAAGCTTCAAAACGTGTTCGTAATATTTATTTATCCTTAATTCCTTTATCATAACAAAGTCTTCCGCCTGTTTGTACAGGTCCGAAAGTAATTTTCTTGTTATATCAATATTTGTTTTACCCGCTTTTCCTGAAACCGCCTTGTGAATCGCCTCAATTTCCAGCGCCTTTTCGTTTTCGTACCCGGGATGATATTTCTTCAGGTAAGTAAAAACCGGCACCAAATCTCTGCCTGTAGAGAAATACGGGGAAGCGATGAACTTCCCGAACTCTTTGATCTCTTCTTTAGAAAAAGACTTAATTACCCGCAACGCCTTATATTTTAGCATAAAATTTCGTCAGCTTCTTAGGTGTAAAAATACGCATAAATCAGTAAAAAAGCTCTACTTATCGTGCCATATTTAGTTGTTAGATGTAATTTTTTCGTCAGAATTGCAAATACTTTTCTTCGTTGTGCACGGGTACATATGAGTAATTTCGCATCAGTGCACAAGATTGTGCACCGGAAATAAAAAAAACATGAAGATTTACTCCAAGAAGACCGCAAAGGGATACCGCTTAAAACCAGAGACGCATAACCTGATAAAATCTCTACAGGAGCTTACCCTGGGTGATGCCGATGAAGTTCTAAACGCATCATGTATGATGTACCTTAGCTTTGTTGCAGGGAAAAACTTTGAAGCAGTTAATCAATCAAAAGAAAACATAAACCTAAAATCATATTAAAATGAAATCAAAAACATTATTTGTCTTATTTCTCTTTATTGCCATCAGCAGTTATTCACAGGTTTTGCAGCAATGGGT
>JAIOIK010000052.1 GCA_019912545.1 Ignavibacteria bacterium
GAGCATTCAAAAGCTATCAGTAATTACAATAAAGTTATTGAAATAACCGATAGGTATGATATAAAATGCCGCGTAAACCTGAAGCTTGGTGAAATCTATTCACATATTAACGAGATCAGAAAAGCCGAAAACGCTTTTAAAGAATCATTTGTATATGCGAAAAAAAATAAGGACGCGCAGCAAAAAGCCAACTCGCTTATAAAACTTGGCGATCTTTACTACAGAAATGGAGAATTTATAAAATCTACCAGTACTTTAAGGAAAGCACACCGGTATTCCTACAAGCTCAACGATCCGGTGATAAACTCGATGCTGTACAGAGGCGTAGGAATTAATTACCGTGCCCAAAAGAGATACTACATGGCATCTAAGTTCTTTAAGAAAGAGCTATCGGAAGCCACAAGAGCGGATAATGATGAACTGTACTACAGGGCTTATGAGAATATTGGAATAAGTTATAATCACCAGGCAAGAGGCGAAATAGCGTTGAAATATTTTCAAGGTGCTCTTGATCTGGCGCAGAAACTTAAAAACAAATCGTATATTTCAAATTGTTACAACAATATTGGCAAGATTTTTTTTGTTTTGGGCGATTTTGAATCTGCGCTTTCACATTTCGAGATTGCATTAAGAATCAGCGAAAAGACCAATTTGATCCTCACAAAAGCAACCTGCGTTGGAAACATCGCCGGAGCGTGGTTTTCGATAGGAAATTATAAGAAATCCGGCCTCTATTATGCCAAACAGCTTACAATATACAAAAAGCTAAGGCACATACCGGGACTTTCTGTAGTTTACGGGGCTTTGGGAAATATCTTCTTTTCAAGGAAAGATTTTAACAAAGCTATCAAGTATTACAGATTAAACATTTCTTTTTGCAGGAAATTAAACAAAACATCTTCTATATCTATTGCGCTTGGAAATTTGGGACTTTCTTACAGTTACAAAGGAAATATTCGGTTAGCCAGATCATACTTTCGCAAGCAATTATTATTGGATAGTGCGAATAATAATTATGAAGGTATCGTAAGAGCAAATCTAAATCTGGGCTCACATTATCACAAACTCAACATGCATGATTTAGCTTTGAAATACTATAGAAAATCATTAAGAACTGCATACAAATACAATTTTAGAAATCATTTGAAATTAATTAAGGAAAATATTTTGGAACTAACAAAAGAAAAAGCTTTTTAATTTTCCAATAACCTAAATAAACTATCATGAGATTAATAATAATAATCAATCAAACCGGTTCTCCCAAAACAATCCAGATCTTTCATGAAAATGATCCCTACAGAGCTATCAGGATTGAAGATATTGATACTTATGCTGTTACTGACAAAGTCCCCGATGGATACAAAATCATCTCTTTCAAAACAGAAGCAGCTACTCCAATTGTTCTAAGGGATTCACAGATATTCATGCGCCCTGGGGTTGCAGCAGCGCCGAGTGTTTCTTTTTGGGTAGACGAAAATGTATATACAGAGAGATTTTCAAGTTCGATTTTGGTAAACAGTCTGGTTGGTATTGAAATACAGGATGCAAAAATGGCGAACATTGAATCTTTGATACAGAGCCTTAGTGGCCTATTGTTAAAATAGGCTGTAAAATTTCTTCTGCAAGAAATTCGATTTCAATAAACTATGCTTTAATTAATCATGATACTGTGACCTGTTTTAATGTTTTTATAAGCAAAAAAAGATACTTACGGGCGGCGAGTTTATCGCCGCCTTTGCCGCCAGCGAGCTTTATGCATTCTATAAAATATTTCCTGTAATAATAAGTTGAATCTTTCTTCTTAACCTTATCAAGTTCATTCTCAATTTCATTCAAGTACATTCGGAAACTTTTCTGCAAATTCTTCCCCTGGAAGATCTCCAGCAGCCTTATCTTTCTCTCC
>JAIOIK010000053.1 GCA_019912545.1 Ignavibacteria bacterium
TATACTCTGCGGAAAAATCAACCCCCGAGCTTGTGAACATGCTGATTAAATATACAAGCGGAGTAATTTGCGTCCCCATGGAAGACGAACGGCTAAAAGAACTCAAGCTTAATATGATGACCCAGGTGAATACTGCTCTTCATCAAACCGCTTTCACAATTAGCGTTGATTACAAACATGGTACTTCTACCGGAATTTCTGCTTCTGATAGAAACAAAACTATACTTTCACTTGTTAATAAGAAGACTAAGCCTGATGATCTTGGAAGGCCGGGGCATGTTTTCCCGCTTCGCGCATTCCCGGGCGGTGTGTTAAGAAGGGCAGGACACACTGAGGCTGCTGTTGATCTTGCCAGGCTTGCCGGACACTACCCGGCAGGAGTGCTTTGCGAGATCATCAAAGAAGACGGAAATATGGCGCGGGTTCCTAAACTTATGGAGATCGCCAAAAAGCTTAAGCTGAAGATAATCACAATTAAAGATCTTATCAATTACAGGCTTGAAAGAGAAGTACTGATAGAAAAAGTGGTTGATGTTAACCTGCCAACCAGGCATGGTACTTTCAGGCTGCATATGTTCAGGAATATTCTTGACGGTAAAGAGCACCTTGCATTGATAAAAGGTGATATCAGCCCTGATAAACCTATTATAGTGCGCGTACATTCAGAATGTTTAACAGGCGATATACTTGGCTCGCTTAAATGTGATTGCCGCGACCAGCTTGTAAGATCACTTAAGATAATCGAGCACGAGAAAAACGGTATTGTCCTATACATGCGACAGGAAGGCAGAGGAATAGGGCTTGCCAACAAACTGAAAGCTTATAAGCTTCAGGAAGAGGGAAAAGATACTGTTGAAGCCAATGAAGCGCTTGGATTCAAAGCAGACTTAAGAGATTACGGCATTGGCGCACAGATACTAAGAAGCCTTGGAGTGAAGAAAATAATTTTATTAACTAATAATCCAAAAAAAGTAGTAGGTTTAAAGGGGTATGGACTGGAAATTGTCAAAAGAATGCCAATTGAAATACCTTCAAATGTAAATAACGAACGATATTTAAAAACAAAAAGAGATAAACTGGGTCACCTGCTGTTGATCAATAAAAATCAGGAGAATTAAATAAATATGGAATCAAACAACAAGAGTTTTGTGTATTTAACCAAGGACAGGCTGCATGAGCTTGAGACCGAACTGAACGATCTGAAACTTAGGGGCAGGAAAGACATTGCCGAAAAAATTGCCGATGCAAGGGCTCATGGCGATTTAAGCGAAAATGCAGAGTATGATGCGGCTAAACACCAGCAGGAACAGCTTGAAATGAGGATCGCACGATACGAAGAAACACTTTCGCGGGTTAAGATTATTTCTCCGGATGATCTCCCCAATGACAAGATTTATATACTCCACAACGTTAAGTTAAAAGATATGAAAACCAGGGAAGAGTTCTGCTATAAACTTGTATCGCCAGAAGAAGCGGATCTGGACCAGGATAAAATATCCGTAACTTCACCTATTGGCAAATCCCTCCTGGGCAGGAAGAAAAATGAAGAAGTTGAAATAATTGTTCCCGCCGGGAAATTAAAATATAAAATATTAGACTTCACAAAATAAAAAATGGATAAAGATAAAAAGACTCTTGTAAAAGTAGGATTTACCGTACTGGTTTCAATTATAATACTTTTATGGGGAGTTGCTTTTCTTAAAGATCTAAAATTCGGATTGGAGACCAACGACCTGACCGTATACTTCCAGGATGTAAACGGCTTGAAGGAAGGGGATCCCGTTAGTGTAAACGGAGTTGTGAAAGGAAAGATCAATACTATAGAGCTTGCCCAGGGAGATTCCGTTAAAGTTGATTTTTCACTTTCAAAAGATGTTGTGCTGAAAAAAGATTATGAAGTTTCGGTGGCTATGATAGAGCTTATGAGCGGAAAGCAGATATATGTTAAACCCGGAGTTTCAAAGGATACAGCAGATGTTACCCGCCCGCTTGTAGGGGCAAGGACAAATGATATTGTCGGACTCATAGGAACAATGAATGATATAGGCGAGGATGTTAAGCATATAACCAGAAAACTTGATACGGCAATGACAAAGATGAGCGTTACCGTAGATCATGTAAATGACATTGTTGGAGATGACGGGCTGAAGTCAAACATCAAGGGTGCGGCAAGTAATTTTAACTTAGCTTCAAGAAACCTGAACTTTATGCTGGCTGATACCAGAAGCAGCATCAACTCTTTAACAGCAAAGCTTAATAATATTGCCACAAATATTGATAATACTGTGACTGATACCAAGCCGGAACTTAAAGAAACGATGCAGGATGTACGGATATTAACGGGCAGGCTTGATTCACTTACCATAAATCTGAATTCGCTTGTGCTTAATGCAAGTGACTCCAACTCAACTGTTGGCAAGCTGCTGGGTGAAGACGATATGTATGAAAATATCAATAAAGCTCTTTTGAGCATTAACAAACTTGTTAAAAAAATAGAAAAAGACGGAATTCGCTTAAAACTATTTTAAATGCTAAAAAAGAATCTGAGTATTTTTATAATGATTCCATTGATTCTCTTATTCCTTTACTATGCCTCTTTGTTTAATGACCCCTTAAAAAGTTCTATTCAGACCAAAAAGGAAAGGATTAATTTTAAATCAGATATTACCGGTACAAGCGGCATGGTATCATCTGCAAGCAAGATAGCTTCTCAAGTTGGAATAGATATTCTTTCCAAAGGCGGCAATGCTGTAGATGCTGCCGTTGCAATGGGATTTACTCTTGCCGTTACTTACCCGCAGGCAGGAAACATCGGAGGCGGCGGATTCATGGTGATCAAATTCAAAGATGTAATTACTACAATTGATTACCGCGAAAAAGCGCCGATCGGCTCAAGCAGAAACATGTTCCTTGACGAGAAAGGAAATTTCCTTCCGGATAAAAGCCAGGTCGGGCATCTTTCGGCGGGAGTGCCGGGTGCAGTTGCCGGACTACTCTTTGCTTTGGAAAAATTCGGCTCAATGAAGCGTGATGAAGTTCTTGAAGCTGCCATAAAGCTTGCTGAAGATGGCTTTGAAATGGAAGACAGGCTGGCTGAATCATTAAATTCCAATTATGAGCTGTTCAATAAATTCCCTTCAAGCAGAAAAGTATTCACAAAAAACGGGCTGAAGTATTCATCAGGCGAACTTTTTGTTCAGAAAGACCTTGCAAATACACTTAAGCTGATCAGCATTCATGGCAATGATGGCTTTTATTCAGGAATTACAGCTGAGCTAATAGAAAGTGAAATAAAATCCAGCGGGGGCCTGATTACCAGCGAAGACCTTTTAGCCTATAATGCTATAGAAAGAGCACCGGTACATACTACTTACAAGGGCTATGATGTTTACTCGATGGGGCCCCCAAGCAGCGGGGGAATTGCTCTGATCCAATTGCTTAACATGATAGAAAAAGACCCGATTCCCGATAGAAGTTCTGTTTATTATGGCATTAAGGATTATTCAAACTACCTTCACTCTGTTTTTGAAAGCATGAAAAGAGTTTATGCCGATAGAAGCGAGCATTTGGGCGATCCTGACTTCTGGAATGTGCCGGTAAGCGGGCTTATTGATAAGAAGTATTCTGCAGAAAGAAGAAATCAGATAGATGATAATTCAACTCCTGCCGGAGAGATCAAGCCTGGTGTATTTACAAAGGAATCGGAACAGACAACTCATTACTCAATTATTGATAAAGACGGCAATATGGTAAGCGTGACAACTACGCTGAATAATACTTTCGGCTCGGGAGTGGTTGTTGACGGCGCAGGTTTTTTGCTTAATGACGAAATGGATGACTTTGCATCAAAGCCGGGAGAGCCTAATATGTTCGGGCTTATCGGGAATGAAGCAAATGCAATTGTTCCGGGTAAAAGGATGCTAAGCTCTATGACCCCGACAATCATATTGAAAGATAATGCACCTTTCATGGTTATTGGTTCACCGGGCGGCGGAAGGATAATAACTTCTGTGTTCCAGGCAATAGTAAATGTTATTGATTTTAGTATGGCGCTTGATTCTGCAATTGATAAGCCGCGATACCATCACCAGTGGCTGCCTGAATACATTCAATATGAGCAGGGGTCTATTGATGAAGAGGTTATGGCCAAGCTTAGGGAAAAAGGACATGATATGAAGCTTGTGGGCGATTTCGGAAGGGTAGAAGGGATTTTGATAGACTGGAAAAATCACTTATATTATGGACATTCCGACAGAAGAGGCTATGGCTCTGCGATCGGCTATTAAATTAATCCAAATAATGAAGAATAAGATTACTGTTCTGGCTGCTCTGATCTTAACTATAGTACTTTACAATTGCGCCGGTTATCAGGATTATGGTGGTACGAGTATTCTCATAAAGCTTAACGAAGAAACCGCTATCAAGTTGGAGGCTGATACAAGCAAAGGTTATAGCTGGATAGTCTCAAATATCAGTGACAGGGATATTGCAAAATACACCGGAAAAGAATATATTCCCGGTGAAAATGGTAAAAATTTGCCAATGCAGGTAATTAAGATCAAAGGATTGAAGAAAGGCAAAGCTATAATCTCTTTGAATTATGTCAAAAAGGATGATCTGCTTGTTAAAAAAAGCCGGACTTTCAACTTAACAGTTTATTGAAAACTATTTGAGATCAAAGATAAAATATTTTTTGTTTTTTACTGTCTTTCTTCAGGGAATAGTATATTCCGGAAGTGATACAAGCTCATATTCGCCTGAGAAGTACTATAATTTTGTAAGGCAGGATTACTTTGGCTTAAATGATGAATATGAAACTCCTTATTTTATATTTAAAGGAAAGAAATCCGGGCCGGTAATGATACTTGACGGCGGAATACACGGTGATGAAATTGCTTCATACATGGCGTGTGATTCGATTGTTAAATATATCAAGCTTAAGAAGGGTACACTGATTGTTATTCCAAGAACGAATATAAAAGCATGTATTCAGAATACACGCGAGGTTAATTTTGATTTCAATCATGCGTTTCCCGGTGATTTGACTTCAGATACTTATGAATACCGCCTAGCATACGAATTCATGTGGCTGGTTGATTCCGTAAAACCTGATATTATTATTAATCTTCATGAAGCTCGCACAAAATGGTCGCCGAAGGCATTGACCGATCCTGAAAAAGCGTATGGGCAGATCATTATTTCATGTTTGCAGCCGTTTGAAGAAATCCTTGTCCGCTCGGTTGATAACATGAATAAGAAAATTCCTGCAGGCGATTTTACTTTTCACACGCATTATTATTCATTCAGAGATCACAGCTCGCTTGATAATTTTGTCTCGAAATTCAACATTAAGTCATATACGGTTGAAACATACCGCGGATTTGCAATTGAGGACAGGGTAAAGCTGCAATTGATTGCCGCCCTGCAGTTTATGGAAGAAATTGAGCTGGAGTTTGAGTTTCCAGATGTTAAAATGAATTAGAATTCAGATTGTCATTCCCGCGAAGGCGGGAATCCATTTTTAATAATTATACATTAAACAAAATGAAAAGCCTAAAGCGTTACTCTATTTTTTTACTATTCATCGGTTTCATTTCAATTTCTTCCGCTCAGGAAAAAACTTACCTGGCAACTGATACAGAAATCAGTGCATCAGTTGGTGAAAACTTCACCATTTCGCTTGAGTCAAATCAATCGACCGGTTACTCATGGTCGGTTGGGATGATAAGTGATAATGCGCAGGTAGTTGTTGCGGGTATGGATTATGACTTGCCTGAAGGTGCAAAAACAGGACAGGGCGGGGCCGAAGTTTGGCATATGAAAGCCGTAAGCACAGGCACAGCAAAGGTCATTTTCTATTATTCACGCTCATGGGAAAAAACCGCGCCGGTAAATACGATTACTTATAACGTAACGGTTAAGTGAAGGCAGCTATTTGAGATTGCCATTTTCCGAGTTGATTCTCCGCAACTAACACTGTGTTTTCAAAAAAGGGTATAGTTTATTTTTACGCTATTTCTATCCCTAAAACAGCATCTTTAAGCCTGCCGTTTGGCTGTTTGTAGAACGGAACGCCAAGAACCCTATAGCCCTTTACTTTAATATCATAACTAATGTTGCGGACTGTATCGCTTTTTTCCGCTTCGATCGAAAGAAAAAGGAACTCTGCAATTTTTTTCGCGTCTTCTTTTGAGAAATTAAATCCCGTCATTTTGACGTTATACTTCTGCGGAGAGGGGACTGCGTTCTTGGTTGTATAAGCAACGCCTATTTGCTTGGCTGATTCTATCGGCATCCAAAATGCAGGCACATAGAATAAGACATCACCCTCGGTTTTGTTTGAGCCGCCAAAGAGGCTTGAAATCCATCCGCCTGAAGAATCACGTGAATTTATCTTTACATATGTATCTACCAGCCAGAAGCCTTTATAGACAATCTCGCCATCGCCTTTAACAAGCGGGGCTGCGAAATTGACTTCAATGGGAACAATCTCGTCGTTTACAATCTCCCAGCCATTGCCGCAGCTTGAGCAATACACAATGCTGTCATTCATCTCGACTGTGAGGCCGCTATCACATGACTTACACTTTACAGCTATTAATTTAAAATCTTCCATTTGTTTGTTTATCTTCTCAGGAAACTTCCTGCAATACTTGCAATATCAACTACATTTCCAACCGAAGCCATGCTTTTCATAGTATTTGTACTTTTACCAAACATGCCTTTTTTCGGGGGAGCAACGATGCCCGTGCCTTCTTCAACTTCTCCACCGTAACGGAATTTCTTATAACCCCACGCGATTATAATGATACCAAATATTGCCGCAAAAGCATAAACAACAAGGGCAGCTTTAGCGCTATCGCCATCACCTATGATCCCGAATATTCCGAAGAATGTTAAGAGGTACGTTCCGATTGCCGTTCCGAATATTCCTGCAACAGCGCGGTAAAGATTATTGCCCGGAGCTTTGCCGTAACAAATGGTCCCGTCTTCGCCATCTACAATTACCTGATATGTTCTGCCTTTAAAAAGATAGCGCACAACCCACAGGGGATAGTAAACTATCGAAACATTGGGGCGAACCAGGTCATTATGCTGGAATGTGATCTGGTCAACATGAACCGAGTTGACGGCTTCCTGAACGAACTGGTCTTTGGCAATATCTGTGACTTCTTTTTCAGAAGAAATTATATTGAAGAGCATCCCTTCTGCCTGCAGTTCCTCAAAATTAACAGCGCGCATTTCATCGCCGGCAAGATTAACTTTCCTTACACCTAGCTCTGCAACATCACAGGCAGCAAATGTTCTGTCAAAAGGCTTCTGAATTTTCTTTTCAACATCGACGTAATATGTAGTTGTTCTGCCGTTGACAGTCTGTGTTCTGCGTTCTTTGCCGAATACCCACCCTATAACATCGGCCCTAACACGCCAGTATGGGATGTAAACCAAAAAAGCATCATCAAGCTTTGCGGTGTTTTTCAAACCGCGTGCTTTTGCAAGTCCTTTGCCAAGCCAGTTGAACATATTCTGTATGGCAATATTGCGCTGTACTTTTCTGGGGACATAATACTTAACAACTCCATCAATGCCTTTTGTAAGCAATAGGGTGCCGCAATATTTGCAGTTGAAAGTTTTTATTCCTTCCCTTAAGTCAAGCTCACCCGAACACGCGGGACACGTAATACCTTTTAAAACTTTTTCAGCCAATTTTCAGTGAAATGTTATTAATTTAATTGGAAAATCTCAAAATATATCAAACCGATAAATGGATTCTTCGTTCGGCTAAAGCCGCACTCAGAATGACAACTAGACTTTCTTCGCGATCACATACGCCATTACAATTAGCGGTACTGATACAAGTCCGTAAGCGAATATTTTAAAGAACTCCGCAGTAAGCAATGCCTCTTCAGCGCTGCTGTTGAGTACAAACCCCAGTACATAACAAACTATGCTTGTGAGTACAAATGCAACAATGCTTAATGCGAATAATATCCTGAAAGGAGCTTCGCTCTTTGCCGGATAGATATTGGAATACACTTGTCCTGATGAAGCTTCAACAAGAGCCGTGTAGCTTTGCCCGCCAAAATTGTAATAAAACTGGTAGAAGGGGATATGAACAAGTGCGGCTTCTCTAACATTATTCAAGTCAACGCCAGAGTTTTGCAGCCAGGTCTGAGCTGATTCATACAGAACATCCGGTTTAACAATCTGGTCTTCGTTATAAGTATTCTTTTCATAGAACTTAAGTGCACCGGCAGGAATTTGCAGCTTCTTAATCTCCGAAACCGACGTGCTTGCGGCAGGCTGTAGAAATATCTTATCGCCTGAGGAATCTTTAGTTTTAAAGTACCAAACTGGGAAATAGTAAAATTCATTTTTTATAATTTGAGCTTTCTGGTCAAGGTCTTTTACAGTGTGGTTGCCTGCCATCCATCTTTTCAGGTTGCCTTCTGCTTCATTAGGCTTGAAGTTGGAATTGAGCAAGTAGTGGAAAACCACCTTCCTTTTATCAAGAAAAAGCGCCGAGGCGCAAAAGGGACACTCGATGAAAGTTTCATCCAGCTGTACAGTAACATCAGCCCCGCATTGTGTACATTTTATCTGCATGTAAAATGAAAATTATTAGCTCAGACTTTCTTGTCTGTGATTTGATTGTAGTCTGTGAGAATATAAAAAATATAGCACAGGCAGGAATGCCTGTGCTACTGATTCAATTATGCTCTAAAGTTTAGAAAGCAGGTCTTTTTTCTTTGTATCAAATTCTTCCTGCGTTAATGCTCCTGCCTCTTTCAGCTTAGCAAGCTTTTCAATCGTTGCAAGCACATCATCCTGTGACTGCTGTATAGGTGGAACCTGCTGATTATTCTGCTGCTGCTGCTGGTTCTGATTTGTCATGGAACCCATCATCATGTTAGCCATTGTCATACCTGCGCCGAGTCCAACGCCAAGGCCTGCAGTTCCGCCGCCGCCTTCATTTTCTGCTGCTTTTTCCATAGCCTGCGCTGTTTTGAACTTCATATAAGCGTCAAGGTTGCCAATTGCGCCCATTGAGCTTCTTTCGTTGATCTTCTCCTGAACTTCATCCGGCGGCACTATGCCAACTATGATAAGATCTGTAAGCTCAATACCCATTGAATTGAAGAAATCAGTTACCTCTGCTTTGATGCCGCTTTCGATCTGCGGATAGAACTGGCCAAGATCAAAAACTGTTTTAAGATTTTTGCCAAGAACAGTATTGAGCCTTGATACAATTGAATCCCTGAGGTAATCTTCAATCTCATTTGTAGTATATTTGCCCTGTGTACCAACTATTTCGTTTATGAAAAGCTGAGGATCCTTCACGCGAAGCGAAAATTTTCCGGAAGCGCGAAGCTGAACAAATGAAAGCTCGCTATCACGGAAGTTTATCGGTGATTTGGTTCCCCACTTCAGGTCTATGAATTTCTTCATAGAAACATAATATACCTGCGCCTGGAACGGTGAATTGAATCCGAAAGGCAGTGAAAGCAGTTTGGTTAAGAACGGAATATTAGCCGTTGTTAATGTATGTCTTCCTGAGCCAAACACGTCAAGCGCTTTGCCGTCTTTATAAAAAACTGCTGCCTGGGTATCCTGCACTATAAGCTGAGCGCCCATTTTAATATCTGTTGAGCCGCCCTGCGGTTCGCGGTGAACCATCTCGCGGCCTGATTCATCAAAAAACTGGATTATTTCTAAAGCATTACCCATTTTAGATATTTCCCTCTATATTATTTAATTTATTTTTGTAAAATTAATCATTTGCGGTATAAAATACAATTATAGAACTGATGTTTTGGCCTTTTGTTTCGGGAAAAATTATTCAATTTGTTTTAGATTGATGAAATGCTATGATTTATCAAAATTCTTTGTTATTTCAAATAAACATTGCTATTTTGCATAATTGCAAATAAACAGCTATTTATATGGATCGTAAACACTCTCTTGTTCAGCGTCTTGGTCTCTTTACAGCCGTTACAATTGTAATTGGCTCTATGATCGGTTCCGGTATTTTCAAGAAGTCGGCTTCAATGTCAGGAGAGCTTGGTGCCCCCGGAATTGTGCTAATCATTTGGCTTGTTGCCGGACTGATAAGTCTTATAGGCGCACTTACCAATGCCGAAGTTGCCGGTATTCTTCCACGGGCAGGCGGGCAGTATGTTTACTTCCGTGAAATGTACGGCAACTTTACAGCTTATCTTTATGGCTGGGCAATTTTTGCTGTAATTCAAACCGGCTCAATTGCTGGAATAGCTTACGTGTTTTCGGGGTATCTTGAGTATTTTTTCCCAGCGCCGCATCTATCGCCGGGTTGGGAAGCCTGGGGATTTTCTCTGAAGTGGGGTGAACAGGTTTTGCTTGATTGTTACCCTTTAAAGGATATCGGCCTTAAGCTAATGACAGTGACTCTAATACTTTTCTTATCTACCGTAAATTATTTCGGAGTAGTTTTTGGCGGAATTGTGCAGAATGTTTTCACAATTTTGAAAAATGTTGCTATTGCTTTTATCGTTGTGCTTGCTCTTACTATGGGAGCAGGTTCTGTTGGTAATTTCTCTCCATTTGTTAATTCAGCATTTCAATTTCCATCGGGGAGTCTGCTTGGCGGAATTGTTCTTGCACTAAGCGGCGCGTTCTGGGCATATGACGGGTGGAATAACATTACATACTTAGGGGGAGAGGTAAAAGATGCTCAAAGGAATATTCCTAAAGCGATGATATTTGGAATGTCATTTGTAATTGTTGTTTACCTTCTTGTCAATTTGGCATACTTTTATGTTTTGCCAGTTGATGTAATGAAAGATTCATCATTCCTTGCTGCAGATGTTATGAAACGCTCGGTAGGAGAGTGGGGCGGCGCATTTGTTGCAATCGCAGTTATGGTCTCAACCTTTGGCACAACTAACGGAACAATACTGGTTTCCGCCAGAGTGTATTACGCAATGGCAAAGGATGGACTCTTTTTCAGGAAGCTTGAAGATGTTCACCACAAATACAAAACTCCGGGAGCATCGCTTCTTGTGCAGGGTATCTGGGCTTCGGCAATTACAATGACGGGTTCATTCGACCAGTTAACTGATATGCTGATATTTGTTTCATGGATATTTTACGGTATGGGCGCTTATGGTGTGTTTGTTCTCCGTAAGAAAATGCCAAATGCGGACAGGCCTTATAAGGCTTTCGGTTATCCCATACTGCCGGCATTCTTTGTTGTATTTTCGGCATTTTTTGTGGGATTCAGCATATGGTACAATGTCCGTAATGCGCTGTTTGGATTGATACTTGTTGCAATCGGGATTCCACTGTATTTTTATTTTAATAAGAAGAAGATCGCAGATTCAACTGATTAAGCCTCTTTGTCGGTAAATTAACAAAGGGCTCCCAATCTTCAGAAAATTAAGTTAAATTAATTTTCACACATTAAAAAGAAGAAAGGAGCCCCAAATGATACACGAAGATACGACAAAATATCAAAATTATGTAGGAATTGAATGG
>JAIOIK010000054.1 GCA_019912545.1 Ignavibacteria bacterium
ATAGAATATTGTTCTGAAGATTGTGACCCCAAAAGACCAGCAAAAAAATGAATTTTTGTTGTAGGGTTATTATTGCACTTGTCTTTTTTGTTAATAGACATTCCCCTGCCTTCAGCAGGCAGGCGCGAAGGCGGGAATCCAATAAGGATTAATCTAATGTTTGCCAAAGAATTTTAAGTCCGGATTTTATATATTCGCTAATGAAACTATACGTGGAAAACATTGATAAAAGCTAGAAATACAAAACTTTCTCAGATCACAAAGGAAACCGCCGAGCTGGAAAAAGCGAAGAAAGACACGAAATATTTCGTAAGATTTAAAGACTACTTAAAACAGAGAGAAAAGAAAGAAAAAGCTAAGAAAATTCAGGCAAATCTATGAAACATTTGTATTATTACGGCAAAATCTAATTCCTCTTCCTCGGCACATACTCGCCACTAGATTCTATCAGATGCGCATACTCGCTATCCCAGCCTCTGTTTTTTGTCATTCCCCTGCCTTCAGCAGGCAGGCGCGAAAGCGGGAATCTCTATTAATGAATACTAATTTTTCTGTCTTGATCGATATTCACCTGTAGATTCTATAGGATGCGAATACTCGCTATCCCAGCTTTTGTAGAAAATTTCCCGCACTCGCTTAGTAAACTTCTCATTTTCAATAACCAGCCCTACGTTACGTGACTCATAGAAATAATCATAGCTCATATTACTTGTGCCGATCCATGTTTTGTAATCAGCCGTTATGAACTTGCAGTGTTCAACTCTGGCATATGAAATGAATCCGCCGGAGTATTCCGGAATCGCAGTATAACGGACTTCAAAATTAGGATACTGTATCAGCTCTTTAAAATGCTCAACGGCGGTTTTGCCAAGATTCCAGTCAGATACAAGTAGTTTTACCTTCACTCCCCTTTTGGTGGCCGATATCAATGCCATATCAACTTCTTCCCAGTATCCGTCTTTTGTTACAGGATTATATGAAAGGAATTGAAGGTTTATTTCTGTCTTGGCAGTTCCAATTAATTTGGTAATTTGGTTAATATCAAAAAATCTAGTATGAAGAAAAGTTGCGTAACACCAAAAAAAATAATTTTCCGGATATAATATTTTAGCAAAAGCATTAAATGATGAATATGTTGGCATGACATTTAACCAGCCGAATTTTTCTGTATTAAAAACCCCTAAAGGGGGTAAGGTCACTTTAAAAGAACAAGAATCTTGTGAGCCGCTGAAACACCAGTCATGCTTATATATTTCAGAAAAATATTCTGATATTATTTCGTTTTTTATTCTAACCCCAAGTTCATGGATATGCTTCAGCGCCCGCCAGTCAAAGTTCTGTGAGCCTAAAAACACTTCCCTTCCGTCAACAATAAAATATTTCGCGTGCTGAATTCCACCGGCAAGGCTTTTAATATCAATTTTCCTGACCTCAATATTTTCATTTGCATCAAGCATGTCAGCACTTTCAGGATAGGTCTGATACATTCCCGCATCTATAATAACACGTACAATAACTCCCCTGTTAGCCGCGGCAACTATTGCATTTAAGATCGTATCAAGCGGCTCCCCTTTTTCATTTGAGATATAGAATTGCTCAATATCAAGCGTGCTTTTAGCGGAGTTGATCATTTCAAGCCATACTTCCTGCGTATTGCGTATATCGGGATTATCGAGAGTGGTTTCTACTGGGATGCTTTCAACAAGCTCAATGATTTGCGTAGATTGGGCGAATAAATTAATAGAAATTATCAAACAGGCAGAATAAAAGAATTTTTGGAAGTACATGTTCTGGATTTAGTTGAGCATTACGTGAATTGCCGGAGTTTACCCCGCACTTGATGCGGGACGGGAATGACAATTAGTAAATTACTTTCTTGGATTAGTTGGACGCACTTCAATTTCACTTACTGTGGCATTTTCAGGCAGACTTGCAGCATACAAAATAGTTTCCGCAACATCTTCAGGCTTTAAAACGGTAAAGGGATGTGATGATAACACCGTATTTGATTCGGGCCTGAAGAAATCAGTATCGACACTCCCCGGGCAAACAGCAACAACGCGAATGTTATACTTTCTTACCTCAAGCATAAGCGCACGTGAAAGCCCCATAACAGCATGCTTGGTAGCGCAGTAAATTGTTCCGGTTGCGAATCCCTGCTTACCGGCAACAGAAGCTATGTTAATGATAGTCCCGGACTTTACTTTGATCATATGCGGCAAAAATCCCTTTGTGATAAGATACAAAGCGCGGATATTTGTATTAAACATCGCATCAAAATCTTCAGTGCGCGAATCAACCAAATTATTGAATACAGAAAATCCGGCATTGTTAACAAGTATATCAATTCCACCGAAAGTTGAAAAAGTACTCGAAGTAATTTTGTTTAATGTTTCACTTTTTGAGATATCTCCTTCGATTGTGAGAATATTACTCTTGTGCGAAGAATTCTCATCGAGAAATCTGTTCAGGTCATCGCCCGATCTGCTTATCAATACAACTTTCGCGCCTTCTTTAAGGAATTTCTTAGCAGTTGCCCTGCCAATTCCTTTTCCTGCTCCTGTAATGACTGCAATTTTGTTGTGTAATTTCATGATAAGACTAATACTAAAATTCCCCTCTTGAGAGGGGTGGATTCACCGAAGGTGAAGACGGGGTGTGTTAAATCATCAAAACACGTAATGCTTCTTAAATACTTGCGTTACTATGATTCTATAATCCGAAATCTAAAGATCCCCTTTGATCGGCTTAATTATAACATCTTCAATCACAACTTTCTTCGGCTGGCTTGCAACCTGGAAAACAATATCTGCAATTTCGCGGGGAGTCATCATTCTTGATTGGTATTTCTGCCTCGAGGCAGGACTCCACATCGGCGTATCAGTTGCGCCGGGCATAACATTGGATATTTTTATGTTGTACTTTCTCACCTCGGCGCGAAGAACGTTGAACATTGCATGCATTCCTGCTTTAGAAGCCGAGTAAGCCATGCTGTTCGTAAAAACAGTATGGGCAGCCACAGAAAGAACGTTAATTATGTGCCCTCTCTTCTTCTTCATCATTAAAGGAAGAACTGAACGGCACATTAAATAGCTGCCTCTTAGGTTAGTCTCTATAATATCGTCAAATTCCGGGGGTTTGGTATCTATAAAGGATTTAAAAGTTGTAATTGAAGCATTATTAATAAGGAGGTCGATTGAACTGCATTTTTCAAGGATCTTTTTCTTTGTGCTTGCAATGCTTCGTTCGCTTCTGACATCACAAACAAAAGCATATGCCTCGTGCCCCGCAAAGCGTATTTCGTTTACAAGGCTTACAAGCCTTGATTTTCTCCGGGCTGTGGCAACAATTATGTAACCACCCTTGGCAAATACTTTTCCAAGCTCAAAACCTATCCCGGTTGATGCGCCTGTTATCCACACTACTTTTTGCGCCATAAAAAATATTTTAGTTTAGTAGATTCCCCAAACATTGCGGAGCGTATTCGAAATCTCGCCAATAGAACAATAACTTTCAACACATTTCAGAATATACGGCAGAATATTTGCGTCGCCCTCGGCAGCATGCGAAAGTTCATCAAGATTTGCTTTAACAGCAGCGTTATCCCTTGTCTCTTTAACATGCTTCAATCTGGCCATCTGATCCTTTTGCACCTGTTCATCAATTTTCAAAAGATCCATTTTAAAATCATGCTCATCTTCAACAAATTTATTCAGCCCAACAATTATTCTTTCACCTGACTCGATCTCTTTCTCGAATTCATATGCGCTTACTGCAATTTCATCCGCTTGGTAATCAGATTCAATGCATTTTACCGCTCCACCCATACATTCGATCTTATTAAGATACTCCCAAACTCCTTTTTCAATTTCATCTGTTAAGTGTTCTATGTAATACGATCCGGCAAGTGCATCAACTGTATCGGCGATACCGCTTTCATTTGCGATTATTTGCTGAGTTCTTAGCGCTGTCTTTGCTGCCCCCTCGCTTGGAAGAGCAAGCGCTTCATCCTTTGAATTTGTGTGCAGCGACTGGCATCCACCCATTACTGCCGCCATTGCTTCTATTGTTGTTCTAACAACATTATTTTCTACCTGCTGTGCTGTTAGTGATGAGCCTGCTGTTTGGCAGTGGAAGCGGAGCATCATGCTCTTTTCGCTTTTGGCTTTAAAGCGCTCCTTCATTATCTTAGCATATATCCTTCTTGCCGCGCGAAACTTCGCTACTTCTTCGAGGAAATTAAGCTGGCCGTTAAAGAAAAATGAAAGCCTAGAAGCGAATTTATCTACATCAAGCCCTTTGCTTATTGCCGCATCAATGTATGCAATAGCATTTGCAAGCGTGAAGGCAACTTCCTGAATTGCATTTGAACCGGCTTCCCTTATATGGTAGCCGCTGATTGAAATCGTATTCCAGCTTGGCAGGTTATCATTGCACCATGCAAAAATATCTGTGATAAGCCTCATTGATTGTTTCGGCGGGTAAATATATGTGCCTCGTGCAATGTATTCTTTAAGAACGTCATTCTGTATTGTTCCGGAAAGCTTCTTCAGGTCAGCGCCCTGCCTTTTTGCAAGAGCAGTGTACATGCAAAGCAGAACAGCCGCTGTTGCATTGATCGTCATTGAGGTACTGATGGTTTCAAGTTTAATTCCATCAAAAAGTATTTCCATATCTTTAAGGGTATCAATCGCAACTCCAACCTTGCCAACTTCACCTTCTGCAACCGGGTCGTCGCTATCGTAGCCAATTTGCGTTGGAAGATCGAACGCTACCGAAAGACCCGTTGTGCCTTGTTCAAGTAGGAATTTATATCTCTTGTTTGATTCAACCGCAGAGCCGAAACCTGCATACTGCCTCATCGTCCAGAAGCGGCTGCGGTACATTTGTTCGTGAACTCCTCTCGTAAAAGGATATGAACCAGGATTGCCAAGTTTGTTTTTGTAATGCGGAGTATTTTGTTCTATAAAAGGAGGGATTGGAATACCTGAATCTGTAACAAATTTTACTTTACGCTGTTTTAATTCTTTCATAGTGTGTTATTAGTCAATATATTTCAATATTTACATTATAAAAATAGCTATAAAGTATGTGAAAAAATATGATTTACGTTATGAAATGGTTTTTTGCGTATTCAAAAGAGTGTTCCAAAAAATAATCTTTTTAACCCTTTGTTTTTACAATTGACATAAAAGTCTATTTTGCTTTGAAGTTTGACAATAATACCTTAAATTTGCGGAACAGATTTTTTGTATCACAGAAAATTGAATTCAGAAACTTTAAATAATTGGAGAGCTACATGAATAAAAAAGTAATTTCACTTGCAGCAGTTGTGGTTTTTTTCGCACTCGGTTTTTTATATTTAAATCAGGGTTACCTTGTAGCCGGTGATAAAGACGGCAATTGTTCAAGCAGCTGCACAGATAAATCATCATGCAGTTCAAGCAGCGAAGTAAAAACAGGCGGCGAATTTGAAAGTTATGAATTTGTAACAGACCAGGCTTGCTGCGACGAAATGAGATCTGCTTTACAGACTGAGCTTCTTGGAGTTGCAGGAGTAAAGGAAGTTAAATTCGGTTCGACATGCAATGTATCGAAAATGACTCAGGTTTCGGTTATGTATGCTGCGGGCGAAACAAATTCTGATAATATTGCCTCAGTAGTAAAAGGCAAGAATTATGATTGTTCTGGAAAAAGCTGTGAAAAAGACGGCGTTAAATCAGGTGAAACTAAAAAAGAAGGATGCAATCCTAACGATGAATGTCCTTCCGGAAAACAGAAATCAAAGGATTCCAAAGAGTTGTAAGAAGAATTTAATCTGCTAAAGTTTTAAGGACCGGTCAAAAGCCGGTCCTTTTTTTGTTGCTGAAATTAAGCTTAGACTACAAAAGTCTTTAAGACTTTTGTAGTCTGTTTTATTTATCTAATGTTACGAGGCTGTCTCAAAAGTTCCATTTTTCAGTGGCACAGACATTCTTGTCTGTGATTATTAATCATAAATGTTGTTTTCGACAGACAGGAATGTCTGTCCCACTGGTTTTGAGACAGCCTCCTGTCTGCAACAGGCAGACGTG
>JAIOIK010000055.1 GCA_019912545.1 Ignavibacteria bacterium
ATTCTCGAAACCGGCATCAAGGTCGTGGACTTGCTCGCCCCCTACGCCAAGGGGGGCAAAACCGGCCTGTTCGGCGGCGCTGGTGTTGGCAAAACTGTTCTCATACAGGAGCTTATCAATAATATCGCAACATTCCACGGCGGGTATTCAGTATTCGCGGGAGTGGGCGAGCGTACCAGGGAAGGAAACGACCTTTGGCGCGAAATGAAAGAATCAGGTGTTATCAATAAAACTGCTCTGGTTTTCGGGCAAATGAATGAACCACCCGGGGCAAGACAGCGTATAGGTTTAACAGGTTTGACAGTTGCGGAGTATTTTCGTGACCAAGAAGGTAAAGATGTTCTGTTGTTCGTAGATAATGTATTCCGTTTTACACAGGCAGGCAGCGAGGTATCGGCGCTTCTTGGCCGTATGCCGTCTGCTGTAGGTTACCAGCCAACACTGGCAACCGAGATGGGCGCACTGCAGGAAAGGATCACTTCCACGAAGAAGGGTTCAATTACATCAGTTCAGGCTATCTATGTGCCTGCAGATGATTTGACTGATCCGGCTCCAGCAGCAGTTTTCGCGCATCTTGATGCTACAACGGTTCTTGATAGAAAGATCTCTGAGCTTGGTATTTACCCGGCTGTTGACCCGCTTTCATCTACATCACGTATCCTAGATCCGCTGATTATCGGCAATGAGCATTACAATGTTGCGCAGTCAGTAAAAGAAGTTTTGCAGAAGTATAAGGATCTGCAGGATATTATTAACATTCTTGGTATCGATGAGCTTTCTGATGAAGATAAGCTTGCCGTACAAAGAGCAAGAAAAGTACAGAAGTTCCTTTCACAGCCGTTCTTTGTTGCTGAGCAGTTTACCGGCTCCAAAGGAAAGTATGTGAAAATAGAAGAATCAATTAAAGGATTTAAGGCTATAGTAAGCGGCGAATGTGATGATATTCCTGAGAACGCATTCTATATGGTCGGAAATCTTGATGAAGCATTAGAAAAGGCAAAAAGTTTATAGAGATGCAGTTGCTACACTTGGAAATAGTTACACCGGGCAGGATCGTATTTAATGATGATGTAAAGAGTTTTACTGCTCCGGGAATAGAAGGCAGTTTTCAGATTCTTCCTAAACACGCCCCTTTTATCTCGACAATTATCCCGGGACCTGTTAAGTTTGTTACCAGGCAGGATGACACTAAGTATTTTGTTACTTCCGGCGGTACCGTCGAAGTCCATGACAATAAAGTTACAATGCTTGCTGAAACATTTATACCTAAAGAAGAAATTAATATTGCTGAGGCCGAAAATGAAAAAATCGAGGCTTCAAGGCTACTTGATTCAAAAGAACCGGGTATAGATAAAGCGGCAGCTAAACATATGCTGCTTGTAGCTAAAGCTAAAATTAATTCTGCTGCAAAGTAAGTGTTTGTACATAATAATATGAATTTTAATATTGGTCGGGCCGGTAGCTCAGTGGTAGAGCATCTCCCTTTTAAGGAGAGGGTCGGAGGTTCGAGACCTCCCCGGCTCACATGGATTTTAAAACCTGCTCTTTTGCAGGATAGTTACAAGGGCGTTAATTGTTGTAGTCGTTACGCTTTAATTTTATTACTTAGAAAGGAGGGGAGCCCGAATGCAGAAAGGTAAAGTAAAATGGTTTAATGCTGATAAAGGATTTGGTTTTATAACAGGTAATGATGGAAAGGACGTATTCGTGCATTTCAAGTCAATCGTCGGAGATGGTTATAGATCACTCGAGGACGGACAGGAAGTCGAATATGAGGTTGAAGAAACCGAAAAAGGCTTGCAGGCTAGAAACGTCTCTAAAGCATAATATTGTTTTAGTACACGAGAATACATGATGTAAAATCCCGCTTTTTCTAAGGAAGTTGCGGGATTTTTATATTTGATATTGCAGGCACTTAGAAAGTTTTGTCACCATTTCCCGTTTTCACGGTATGAAAATTCTACCATTTACGTGTTAACTTTGTTATGTGAATGAATAACAAATTAATTACAAAAAGACAATGAAAACAGCTCTTATTTCAGTATTCTTATTTATCTTATGTTTTAGTACAACTTCTGCGAATGAGAAATTCTCTAAATGGCAGCAAGGATCATATTTTAGGGGATATAATGTTTTATATGAATCACCAAAAAGCGTTCAGGATTTCATCGACTTAAAGAATTATGGCGGGAATTTATTCCATATTCAGCCCGATGGTTTCTTTGCAGTAGATGCGCCCTATGACCTTGTACAGGATAATATTGACGGCGCAGATTTGCTTGTAAATTTTTGCCGACAGGCAGGAATTCATTACGTCATCGGAATGCGTTCCGGACCGGGTGCATATGATACTTATGATGAATCCCAGGGAACAGTTCCTGAATCAAGAGTGTGGAATTCCGGCAATACAGTTGAGCAGCAAAAATATGCCGAGATGCTTCAGATGATTGTTCAGCGTTACGCCAACGATACTCTATTTGTAGGTATTAACCTGGTCATTGAACCCAGACCGAAAGTCAAATTAATTCCCGCTAACACATCTGCTAATTATAAATTCTTCCTTGAAAATGTATTCAATATTCACATGGATCAGGTTTACAAGGGCTGGGTTACTGCAATCAGGCAGGTTGACCCCGAGATCCCGATAATAATTGAGAGCTTTGCCTACTCAACACCCGAGCTTTTCCCGGGTTACGAAATAAGCGGACAATATATTATATATTCAGCTCACAACTATCAGCCTGTTGAGTTTACAAAAGCTGAAGCGCCGATGACAATGACTTACCCCGGTACTTACTGGAACATAACACATTTATCTCCGCAATTATTCAATGCTCAGTTCCTGAATGAAACTGTTTTCAGAAAACTCATTGAGTTCGGTGAAAATACCGGTGCACCTATCTTTATAGGTGAGCTTGGGATGTTCAAGCCGCAAATAGGGGGCGCGGATTATCTTAGAGATGTGTTAAATATATGTACGGATAACGGTTGGAATTTTGCAATCTGGGATTGGAGAAGAGGCAGCGGAGACAATTGGAATATAGAAGCTTTTGAAGATGAAGGAAATCTTCACTGGAAAACTGTGCTTTCAAAAATGCACGCACCGCCTGTGCCCAATCCAATTTTCCCTGATTTTGGCTCTAACATAATGTTTGACTCGGAAATTATGTGGGATTCTTTGACATCATTTACAACTTATGATCTGGAGATCAGTTTAGTAGGCGGTCCGGGTGGAAACCGTTCAATTCAGATAAACGGACTAAGCGGGGCAAGATATAAAATTACGGAATCAATTCTTCAGAATAACACAACTTACCAGTGGAGAGTCAGGTCAAAAAATCCAGTCGGAGCCCCGGAAAACATTTCGAATTGGTCAGCTTTTTCAGTTTTCCGGATTGATGATCCTTTGATGCAGCCGAAAGCAAAACAGAATAATTTTTCACTGAATCAGAACTTCCCCAATCCGTTCAATCCAAGTACTAACATATCATATGTACTTCCTAAAAACAGTTTGGTTAAGCTTGTGATCTATGATGTAATCGGCAGGGAAGTTGTAAAGCTTGTTGACAAGCCTCAGCAGCAGGGGTCATATAGTGCTTTGTTTAACGCGGCAAGTTTGACAAGCGGTGTTTATTTCTACCGTCTTGAAGCTATTCCTATTGACGGGACTGGAAGTTTTCTTGAAATAAAGAGAATGATCCTTGTGAAATAGTTTTTATTTATGATCAGATATTAGCTTCAAATATTGTTCATTCATTCAATAAGAAAGCCCCGCAGCTTATTCAACTGCGGGGTTTTATCATGCTTAAATAATTCGAATCAATTGCAATGTTACTTGACGAGTCCGTCAAAAGCCGGATTTCAAAAATGACCTTGTCATTTTACCAACATCATCTTCTTGATGTCTGTAAAATAAATTGATGTCTTATCAGGCGAAAATGCTTCGATCTTATAGAAGTAGATTCCGCTTGAAAGGCCCTTATAGAAAGCAGCATCAAATTCAATGTTGTAAATTCCTGCGTCTCTTACGTTGTTCATCAGTATTGCAATTTCGCGTCCAAGTGCATCAAATACTCTAACATTGACCAGTGACTGTTTTGCTAAAGTGTAATTAATAATGGTTGTCGGATTGAATGGATTAGGATAGTTCTGATTCAAAGCAAACCTAAGCGGTTCGCCCGTATTATTACCAATTCCGGTCAAAGTAGTGCCATATGGGAAGTTTGTTGCCTGCGCCACTGTTGTATAATAGCTTTTGAAATAAGTATTATTAGGCATTCCGAGTACAACCGTTCTTGATGCAGTTGCGCCGGGTTTAGTTTTTGCAACCAGCAGCACGTGCCTTAAGGAATCTGTTACTTTAAACTTGACTGTATCTAAAGAGAACTGGTTATTTGTAGGAAAAGGAGTTTCCGAAAGTAACCTGTCGCCTGCATCCACAATATTGTTTTTGTTAACATCCCAGAAGAGCCTGAATTTTTCAACATCATTTGTAGTAGCTGTTCCGCTGAGAGAGAAAACCATCTGTCTTAATGAACCTATCCAAGGTGAACTGGTATTCTTTAGCTTTAAACCAACAAGTTCTCTTGCTGTATCGTTTGCGGGAGTTGTGCTGTTAAGCAGCCAGTTGTTACCGCCGTTTACTCCTTCAGTTAAACATGCAGGAGAAGTTGTCGCAAGTAGAGCATCTATTCTTCCGGCACCATACCTGATATCTTTGCCGGGATCTCCTTTTTCAATAGCTGTCAACTCAAGAACCCTGTCAAGATCTCGGGGAAGCATTTCAGGATTAATTGAAAGCATCAGTGCCAGGCAGCCTGCTGTATGCGGAGTGGCAGATGAAGTTCCGCCGAAAGCTGAACCGTATCCGGTACCGGAACTTACATACGTTGAGATAGAATTCTGCCCCGGTGCTGAAACATCTGGTTTTAACAATCCAATTGAATCAGGTGACTCTATTGGTGCAACTCTGCTATGAGGGTAATCCATATGCTGAGAAGCAATTGTATATGGCCATGTGCCGCCATTCCATAAAGCCCAGTTTCCCCAAGTTGAATTTCCCCATGGAGATGAACTTTCTATGACATCTGAGTAAACATTCACATTACCAACTCCAATTACTCCGCTTAAATTACCAATTCTTAATTGATCGGGATGTCTCCATGGAGCAGGGCAGTTACCGGCTGAAGAAATATTTAGTGGTGCTCCATAACTGTTTCCGTCATTACTAGTTGAATTAGCTTGTATCATTCCGGATGCTAATGACATGTCAGTTGTCAGCCTCATTAAACTGTAATCAGGCCTGGAAACCCACTTCCAGCTTAACGAACTTGTAACTATATCAGCTCCAACAAGCAGTGCATACTGGAATGCTGCTATCTGCTGTGAAAGTCCGCTTGAATTTCTCATGGCAATACATTTAGCCCATGGAGAAACACCTGTTTGTGTTCCCATTGTACCATCGCCAATTACATGTCCCATAGTAGCTGATCCATGTGATGCTGTTGTTATGTTATAATTATTGGTTGTAAAATCCCAGCCGATCAGATCATCAACTTTCCCGTTACCGTCGTTATCTATACCATTTATATCCCCGGGATCAAATGTTGAGCCTGTCCCGGCGGCCCAGATCACGGTATAACCATTACCATTTGCATCTTCCCCTAAATTCTGCCATACGCCTTTAACTAAGTCCGGGTGTTTCCACCAGAATCCGTCATCAGCGTTAGCAACTACTACTCCCCAGCCCTTGTTTCCAAGCGCCCAAACGTCATCTGCATTCATTAGTATTACACCGGGTTCCGGTGCTGAAGTAATATTGAATGGTGTGGCAATCATAATCTCATCTCTTAACTGCTCTATAGGAACCTGGATATCATAGCAAATCTCGCTGATCTCGCTGTAATCATTTGCCAATTTGTTGATAACCGATGGTGTAGCAGTCATTATCAATGCATTCACAACCCAAAGTTGTTCAATAACCTGTGATTCAGAAGAACGCTGTTGTACCAGGCTTCTTACCCTGCTTTGAGAGTTGTTAGCGTGATTCATAAGGCTGTTAATGACTATTTGGCGCCTTTCTT
Organism: Ignavibacteria bacterium; assembly: GCA_019912545.1. Lineage (GTDB taxonomy): Bacteria > Bacteroidota > Ignavibacteria > Tepidaquicellales > OLB5 > OLB5. The sequence continues at coordinate 6,084 of JAIOIK010000055.1, forward strand.
TCTTAGGTGTATCGTATGGAATATAATCAAAGTGTGCAAGGGTCAATGGATTACTGAATTTAATGTAAATCGATAACTGTTCATTATCATTTGCAGTATTTAGTTTATCAAGAAGTATCGAATTAATCTTGCCGCTTGAAAAAGTACTGACTGTAAATAACAAGAAGGCTGTGCAGATAAAAAGAAGTTTTTTGTTCATTTTTATTTGTTTTTTGATTTCTAAATCTTAAGTATTAGAAGATATTAACCATAAATTACACTTAAAATACCATCAAGTTTTCATAAATATATCATTACAAATGCTTTTTAACAACATATTTATTGCTTCCAAATTTACAAAAAGAGCCTGATAATCAGGCTCTTTAAACATATAGATTAATTGATACTTAACTTATCCTATCCGTCAAAGACCGGATTTCAAAAACAAATTTATTACTTTACCAGTCCGTCAGAAGCCGGATTTCAAAAAACTTCTCCGTCATTTTATCAATATCATCTTTTTGATTCCGGTAAATTCTTGTGTTTCTAGCCTGTAAAAGTAAATTCCGCTTGCCCTGTTTGATGCATCAAACTCATAAGTATATCCGCCTGCTACGAGGTCTCCGTTAACCAAAGTTTGCACAACTTTTCCTGTTACATCATAAACAGTGAGCTTTACCATTCCTTTGTTTACAATATCAAAATTGATATTTGTTTTCGGATTAAACGGATTCGGGTAGTTCTGGTATAGTCTGAAACTTTCAGGAACGCTTGAACCGTTGCTGATAAGTCCTATAAGCCCGATGTTAAGCATAAAAGTCCTGACATGCACAGGTGTTCCATTTGGGCCGTTTGCTGTTACAGTTACGGTATATAATCCTGTAGGAACACCGCCTGTTGCCTTTATTCTCAGCCTCAGAGAATCGGGATAACTGACAAGCGAATTTTGGAGAGTACTGCTTGTGCTGTTCAGGTAATCAAACTGCAATGTGCCTATTCCAGGAGGGGGATTAACAGCGGCTGAAAATAGTGCAGTATCGGTATATAACTTAACTGCTGGAATACTTACATAAACAAACTGGCTGTCGTTTATCCCGTTCATCTGAACTGTATCTGCACCGAGCTTCAAAGCAAAATCCGGGAAATAAGCAGAGTAACTGCCCCATGTTGCATTTCTTCCGTCAAACCAGCAAGACATTGAAGTCTTTCCGTTAGAAACTATACCGTCATAATCGCCTCTGTAATTCGTGACACACCCTGAGCATGGTCCTACATTTGGATAAGGAAAAGATTGGTTTGATATTTTTGTGCTGGCTGTAAATGATGTGCCGCCATTAGTTGTATAAGCAGCATAAACACTGGTCTGGAATGCTGCCGGATTTTCCTGTGTGCTGTACCATTTAACATATAGCTTGCCGTCTTTCTTATCGCACCATACAGCTGGAAACCACTCATCGGCAGTAGTACCTGGATTATCGTTAACAGTAATAGTACTTGACCAGGATACTCCTAAATCTGTAGAATATTTTAAGTATATCTCAGAATTCAATCCGCTTACGCCGCCCGGATTATTAGCCCACACACAATACAATCTTCCTCTATAAGGCCCGTAGCTGTTATCAGCAGCTATCATCGGGTAAGCCCTGGTTCTCGCTCCGTTAATTGAGCCTCTTCCTGAACCTCCGTGAATACCTGATACTCCGATACCCGGGATTGAAGAAATATTTGTTGTCCATGTTGCTCCGCCATCGTCCGATCTATGGAAATAATATGTTTGATTTGTTATCGCACCGGTATAATCATATGTTACTGCGTAAACTGCACCGCCCTGAATATTCCCATTTGGGCCCACGCATGCCATAAATCCAGGAAGTCTGTGTGGTGAAAGCGTTATCATGCTTGCAAATGAGGCGCCATTATCAGTACTCCTGTAGAAGGAAGCGCCGCCAGTTGTCGTCTCACCGCAATAAAGGTAATTGGCGTAAGGGCCACCGGTTTGGTCGGCGCAGATCATTTCACGGTCGTTACCTGTGCAGCCTGCAACAGGTGAACCCCAAGTTAAACCGTTATTTGTTGATTTTACTACCCATGTACCGTTTGGACCTGATGCATTCAAATTAATATAGAACAAATTTCCCAAACTGTCATAGGCCATCCATGGGTCTCCAAAAGTTCCTGGCAAAGATGGATTATTTACCAGCCAAGGGTCGTGGCCTGTTTCAGTATGATGAGTTGCCGGAACAAATCCAACCCCGTTCCATCCTGTTGCAAACCATGTATTATTAACCGGATGCACTGCAATGCTTGACTCGGCATTATCTATCCCCATATCAAAATTATCGAAGCCATCCGGAGTTGTCACAACAACCATCGGCTGGGGAATTGGAGTGTATGAATAATTGTATGCCGGGTCGTTAATTTTCCATCGGTCTGTTACCTGTCCATCAATTGGGTTTATATCCTGTGCCTGGAAAACAAAAACGCCTACACCTAAAAATACGATCAACAGCAATTTGCTAAGTACATTTTTGTAATTGTATTGCTTTTTCATTTGTAATTAAGCTAATTAGTTAATAAAATTGTTGTGAATATAAAGTTTCTTTGACCAAATTTCAATAACATTCAATAACCAATAATTAGTGTTGCCAGTTAGAAAGCTGATCTTGATTTTTTGCTTCACTGCAGCCTTAGTGAATTTGTATTCATCGGGAAATTGGTTAAACCAGCAGAGTAACGTTACTTCAAAGCTTGTGAAGTGCTACTTTGCAGATAGCTTGATGGGGTGGGTTGTGGGAGATTCAGGTACGATTCTCCATACTTCAAATGGCGGGATTAACTGGATAAGACAGAATTCGGGAACAGGGAATTATATATTCGATCTTCATTTTCTTAACAACTCAACCGGCTGGTGTATCGCCAGTGATATCTATGCATACCCTTACCCCGTACTGCTTAAAACGACTAATTCAGGAACTAACTGGATCAAGTTCTACAGGCCGGATACAACCTATATGCTGATTACAGTCTATTTTAAAAGCGATATGATCGGTTATCTGGCAGGAATAAACGGTGTGATGCTCAATACTACTAACGGAGGAATTGACTGGATTATTATTCAGCCTGATACTTCCATCTTCGGTATTCATCCTATTTGGGATATTTCCTTTGATAACACTGATTTTGGATATGCTTGCGGCGGAATACAGGATTTTGCAGGCGTAGTATGGAAATCTGATCCGGGTGGTTTGGAATGGATCAGTCAGGGTATTTCGCCGGAACCGGTGTACAAGATCGTTTATGATGACAGCATGAATGCCTTCGGAGTTGGCGGTGATCCGGAATACGGACTGATTACTCTCAGGACAACAAGCGGCGGGTCTATATGGACATCCGACTATACAAATTTCTTTGGAATCGGCAAATCGTTTTCCCGGCGAGTTTATAATGAGATTTGGGTGCCGCTTAGTATTTCCCAAGCGTGGGCCGTTTCAACAAATAACGGCTTCAACTGGGTGGATATCCCGACTGATAACAATGCAGTATTGAATGATGTGATCTTTACAGACTCACTTCACGGATGGGCTGTTGGCGATAATGGAATAATTCAAAAGTATAACACGGAGATTATTGGTATTCAGGTAAATCAAAACAATGTGATCTCCAGGTATGGGCTCGGTCAAAATTACCCTAATCCTTTTAACCAATCAACAGTGATCGAATTTGTACTTCCGGAATTTTCAAAAGTGAAGTTAACTGTGTATGATGCTATTGGAAGGGAATTGAAAGTGATAATTGATGAATTCCTGCCTTCAGGAAGTAACAGGGTATTGTTCAAACCCGATGATTTTGCATCAGGGATCTATTTTTATAAACTGAGCAGCAAGGATTTTTCTGAAACAAAGAAGCTGGTCATTGTGAAGTAAAATGTGAAAAGAGGAATTTGGATTTATTTCAGACTACAAAAGTCTTTAAGACTTTTGTAGTCTTTTTTTTGAGCGGTTAAGTCAGGTTCTTAAACCTGACTTGTCAAACGAAGTTTGATAAAAGGTGCAGGACAATTCATATAATTTCTTTTATGTGTCAGGCCTGCTCGTACAGGCGGGTCTGAAGACCTGACATGACGTGGAACCTGACACAACATGTTAGACTTTTTCTATCTTTTTGTTTAGCATGTAACCAATTGTCTTACATCTGCATGACCTAAGTCATTTTATTCGCTCACATCGTGTATTATATTTGAAATAGCTCTCCAACAATATTTAACTGTATAATTATGTTTTGTTTTTCTGCAAAAAACATTATTTTTGTTAATAAACTACTAGGCTCTTGCTGAAATATTAACTTTTAATTTAAATTTATGAACCTCGAAAACTTTAAGATATACAAACCTGAAAGATATTTGATGAAGATATTACTATTTCTCTTCATTATTACTGATATAGGCTTTACACAAACAATTACTTTTCAGAAAACTATTGTTGGGCCAAGTATTGAATATTTCTGGTCTGTTGTTCAAACACCTGATAACGGGTATATAGCAGTGGGCAGAAAAAGAGTCTCATCTTTTGATTATATGTATATTGTTCGTTTTAATCCTTATGGCGATACGGTATGGACAAAAACAATGATAGGTAACGATGCCACATGTGTGATTAAGACAAATGATAATAATTATGCCATTTGTGGTTTGGTTGGTACATTTGTTAAGTTTGATATAAGCGGCAATATTCTAAATCAAGGTACTTTTTACAATGAAGGTTCTAGCATAAATACGCTTATCCAATTATCAGATAATAATTACTTCATGTGTGGACGTGATTTTACCAGCCCAGGTTATCCTTATGTTATCAAGTTTGATTCTTTCGGGAATTTTTTGTGGGATAGCACATATACTGATGGTATTTATACGGGGTTTTTTTCGGACATGACATTGTCACTAAATTCTATTGTTCTTACCGGCTCATATAGCCCAGTTAGCCCAATTACGCAAAATATTTTTATAATGAAGTTAAGTTTTGAAGGACAAAAGGTCTTTTTCAATTCAGGATACCCGGAATCGTATTTGCATCCTGCCAGTATTGCTGAAACTCAAACCGGCAATTTCGTAATTTGCGGTTCATATCGAGACAATGACTGTTTTTTAGCAAAGTATAGAATTGACGGAACATTTGAATGGATTAAATCTTATGATACTACGATACTTGGTGGTGGGAAGAGTATAACAATAGGCGCTGATGGGAATTATGTATGTGCAAGTGTATTGAATACGACTAGCGAATTTGTCAGGATAAGAAATACTGATACAAACGGAGTTGAAGTATGGAGCAGGCTGCATTCAATAAAGGATCACAATCAAGTTCCTTTAGACATAAAAATGACCTCTGATAGCGGATTTATTATAGGAGGCGTTGCTGCACCTGTTACTACAAGCCAAGGGGATATATATCTTTTAAAAACTGATAAAAATGGTAGTTTGTTGCCACCAATTGGAATTGAACCTGTTAATGGTATTTTACCTGATACTTATTCGTTATATCAAAACTACCCAAACCCATTTAATCCCGAAACGATA
>JAIOIK010000056.1 GCA_019912545.1 Ignavibacteria bacterium
AAGCGGTTATACGGATTCACTTCATATACTGAATTCAGAGCTTAACATTATTGAAACTTATATGGTCATGAATGCACCAACAGGCGATGCAATGGGATTTACAGGCAGGCTTGCCAACTTAAAACCCACCAGTGTTATGGACGGGTACAAAAAGTTGAAAGAAAAGCTGTACAGGCTGAAAGATATGCATACTTCTGTTAACGTGCCTGAAAAGTTTAGTCTGTCGCAGAACTATCCAAATCCGTTCAATCCAATAACAAAAATCAATTTCAGCCTTCCAAATCCTTCTAAGGTATCAATTAAGATATATGATATACTCGGAAGAACAGTAAAAGTATTGATTGATGAGTTCAGAGATAAAGGAATTCATACTGTTACATTTGACGGCACCGGTTTAGCGTCGGGAGTATATTTCTACTCTATCGAGGCCGGCACATTTAAGGACACGAAGAAGATGGTGCTAGTGAAGTAAAAAATACTTTGAATTCAAAAAGCAGGTAAACAAACTTACCTGCTTTTTTTATTCACCTTAATGCCTAAAATGCCGTATGCCGGTCAGAACCATTGCCAGCCCAAGTTCATTTGCAGCACTTATAACTTCCTCATCCTTCACTGAGCCTCCCGGATGAATAACGGCTTTCGCTCCAGCTTTGGCTGCTTCAATAACACCATCGGGAAAGGGGAAGTATGCATCTGATGCTACCGAACAGCCTGTGAGATCATGGCCGAATCGTTTGGCTTTTTCCACAGCAAGCATTGATGAATCAACCCTCGAAGGCTGTCCTCCGCCGATTCCGAGAGTCTGCCCTCCCTTTGCATAGATCACAGAGTTTGATTTTGTATGTTTGCATACTTTCATTGCAAACAGCATGTCAGCCGATTCGGCATCAGTTGGTTTTCTATCGGTAACAATTATCATTTCCGCTTCGTTGACCACTATTGAATCATGGCCTTGAATTAATATCCCGCCGGTAACAGATTTCAGCTGCATGTTCATCTGAGCTTCTTCGGAGACAGTGTACTTTATCACTCTGCGATTCTTCTTGGTAAAAAGAAAATCCAGAACACCTTCATCAAAATCAGGTGCTATAACAATTTCAGTAAATATCTTATTAATTTCTTTTGCGGTATCCAGATCAAGTTTTCTGTTCACAATTACAATTCCCCCAAACGGAGACATAGTATCGGTTGAAAAAGCTTTTTGGTAAGCACTCAGAATATTTTCAGATTCAGCAACTCCGCATGGATTTGTATGCTTTAAGATTGCGCATGCCGGCTTTTCAAATTCATTGATCAGATTGTATGCCGCATCAATATCAAGAATATTAATATAAGAAAGTTCTTTGCCGTGAAGCTTTTGGAATATTTGTTCAAATCCCTCGTACCCAATGTTATACAGTACTGCATCCTGGTGTGGATTCTCGCCATACCTGAGTTCTTCAAAGTTTGAAAAGTAAATATCAAATATTCCGCTTTTCTGCCCGTTAATCTTCCGGAAATAATTCGCGATGCTGATATCATAAGAAGCAATATACTCAAATGCATCAGCGGCAAGCATCTGATTAAGGTCTTTGCCTGTTTTTAAAGCTTCAAGATAAATATCATATTGTAAGGGATCAACAAGAACTGTAACGCTTCCAAAGTTCTTAGCTGCAGCGCGAATTAAAGTAACTCCTCCTATGTCAATTTGCTCAATTGCTTCTTTAACAGTTGCATCAGGCTTCCGGATGGTCTCTTTGAAAGGATATAAACTAACACAAACAAGGTCAAAAAGCTCAAATCCGTGCAATTTTACATCATTTTGGTGATCAAGGTTTGACCTATCGGCAAGTATTCCCGCAAATATCTGGTACTGTAGAGTCTTGACCCTTCCGCCTAAAACCTCAGGTGCTTTAGTGATTTCCTCGATGGTTTTGATATCCAGCCCGCTATCTTTAAGCAGCTTTGCCGTTCCACTTGTTGAGACTATTTCAAATTCTTGACTGCTGAGCGCCTTTGCAAATTCCACGACGCCGGTCTTATCATATACGCTTATTAGTGCTCTTTTCATTTACTTTGTTTGATATAAACTTTGTTTGATCTAAGAGTTACTTTATTTTCTTCAAGAAGCTTAATTGCCTCGGGGTAAAGCTTGTGTTCAGTTCTTAATACACGTTTTCCGAGAGTCTCAGCATCATCACCCGGCTTCACTTTTACTTCCTTTTGCAGAATGATAGTGCCGTTATCATAGACATCATCCACATAATGAACTGTCGCGCCGGTAATTCTTACTTTTGCTTTAATGACTGCTTCATGAACATTCATTCCATACATTCCTTTTCCGCCAAATGCCGGAAGCAGCGCAGGGTGAATATTGATAATCCTGTTTTTGTATTTCCCGGTAACGGCAGGACTTATCATTTTCATATAGCCGGCAAGAACGATCAGATCGATCTTAAACTTTTTGAGCAAGGAAAGGAATTCTTTATCAAAAGAACTTTGATCAACAAATAATTTCGCAGATAGATGTATGGATGGAATGTGATTTTTCTTCGCAGTTAAAAGTGCACCCGAAGCAGAATTATTGCTTACTACTAAAACTACACGGGAAGATATATTTCCCGATTTGCGGGCATTAATTATGGCTTTGAGATTAGAGCCTCTGCCGGAGGCTAAAACACATAAATTCAATCCCAACTTAAGCGGTTTTTTATTGATTTTAAGCAAAAATAACCATAATAGTGTTAATAATCAATTTAATAAATTCTCATATACTTCTGAAAGAAATATACGAAGCAAAATACAGCCAGTTTAGGATATTACACTTTTAGGGCCATTTTCATTTTAGAGAATATGAAAATAGTTAATTTGCTATATTATATAAAATAACTACAAAAAAAACAAAATGAACATCCGAACAAAGCTATGGTATCTTGAAAATATTAATCTATTTGATGGAATGTCTAAAGATAAAATGGATATGCTGGCGGGAAAGCTGAAAATGCAGAAGATCGTTAAAAATGAAATTATTTATTTTGCATCTGAACCTTCACTATCTATCTTTCTTTTAAAAGAAGGTAAGGTTAAACTTTCAAGAATTTCTGAAGACGGGAAAGAAATTATCACTGCAATTCTGAATCCCGGCGAAATTTTCGGGGAATTAGCTTTATCCGGCTCTTCCGGCAGAGAAGATACAGCAATTGCAATGGATGATGCTGTAATATGTACAATCAGCAAAGATAGCCTTGAAGAAATATTACTTGAAAATCCAAAATTAAACCTTAAAATAACCAAACTTATTGGATTAAAATTGCAGCGTGTTGAAAGAGACCTCGAAACTTTGGTATTTAAAGATTCTAATCAAAGAGTTATAGGTTTTTTAAGCAAGTATGCTGAACGATTCGGAAAAAAAATTGGAACAGAAATATTTATAAAGTCACCGTTTACACATCAGGATATAGCTAATTTAACAGCTACATCCAGGCAGACTGTTTCGACATTATTCAACCAGTTAAAGAGTAAAGGATTAATAGATTTTTCAAGGAACAAGATCATTATAAAAGACCCCGCAAAACTATCCAAATTGAAGTAAAACACTATTTTTAAAATTCATCCTTAATGTCGCCTGCACGACAGACATTGCCTGAATATTCGATTAAATTTGTATCATAAAATCAATAATCAAATTTAGCCGAAAGGATTTACTGCAATGAGCAACATATCGAATTCAAAAATTCTAAGTTCAGGTATCTTAGCAACACTCTCCATGTCAGCATTGGCAATTGCTGCGCCAACAATGGGAATGCCCGAAATAAATGTTCCCAAGATGCTTTCTATGACTATGGGTTTACCAATGATTGCCGGCTGGATTGCCCATTTTATGATAGGGATTGTACTATCGTTTATGTATGCAGGATTATTTTATAAAATTCTGCCCGGCCCTAACGCTGTTAAAGGAATGATATTCGGCTTAATACCCTGGTTAATGGCGCAGTTGTTAGTAATGCCGATGATGTCTTTGATGAATGGAATGTCATTCACATCAGGATTGTTTTCAGGGTCAATGATAATGGCAGCTGGCAGCTTAATGGGTCATTTGGTTTATGGCCTGGTACTTGGAGTTCTTAATACTCCTCAATCCTCTTTTATCCATGAAAACTCAATTACAAATGCAGGCTCATAGGACGCTTTAATTTACAGAATAGTCATCATAAATATATTATCTGCATGAAGAATATAACAAACCTGGTCCTCGTCACTCAAGACAATTGTAATGAATGCCTGAGCCTGAAAGAAAAGTTACTTGAGATTCAATATCATTATAAATTGATCATATTGGCAGAATACGATATAAAAGAATTCAACGCAAAAAGAGCATTTAATGGCCAATTCAGCGTTGCTATCACTCCTGCTTTATTTGTAAACAACCGTTTAAAACTCTATGGTGATACTGGAATTAAAAAGCTTCATCAATTAATCAAATCAAACATCAGTTAATAAAATGAAAAATGCAGAAATTGGCGCAAGCTGCCCGGTCACTAAAACTGACGAATCTCTATTCAAGAAAATTCTATTATTTTTTTTCAGATTCGGATTATGCCCGGCTTGCGTAATTGCAAGCGTTGGATACGGAATAGTAAATTTTTTTAAATCAGCTTTTATTAAATCAAATTCAAATTGAGAATATTCAGGTACGGCTGAAAAACAATATCGGGCTTTCCCGTATGAAAAGTTCGAAAAATAAACTAAGAACAAAATGAAAACAATAAAAATCTTTCTCGCAGGTCTCTTTATTTTAACAGCATTTTCAGTTTACTCTCAGGATACTAAAGTTATAGCAGTAATTAATAAGGCAAGCTGGTGCCCGGTCTGCAAATCAAACGGTGAAAAAGTTATGATGTTGATGAAAGAATATATGGGTAAAGATATTACATTCATTGAAAATGATCTTACAGATGAAAACTCAAAGAAGGAGTCCGCAAAGTCACTTGAGCAAAATGGAGTAAGTGAATTGCTAAAGGATAATGAAAATACCGGAATCATTACAATAATCAATAATGAAAATAAAAAGGTAATAGAAACTATCAGTGTGAATTTAAGCGCTGAGGATATTAAATCAGCGTTAAACAGTTCATTGAGTTTGAGATAGGTAATTATTAGTGCGTATGATTACCTTTTCTTACGCACTTCTAAATTTTAGGATTTCGTTAAGGAAGTTTAAGATTGTAAATCCGGCTAAAAGTAACCTATACATATAAATTTTATGATAATATTGTAGTTATAGTTGAAAATTGCTATAAAATGGTATTTTAGCATTGCTAATATAAGTTTTTACTGCATAAAATAAGAATCAATTAGTAAATTGCAAAATTTGAACAAATTTTATATATTTGAAATCTTTAATACCATATTAGGAAAAGGATATAATTAATTATGAAAAAGGGAACGCACCCGAAATACATGAAATGTGACGTAATTTGCAATTGCGGTGAAAATCGCGGCGTTTTATTCACAACCCGATCAACAGTACCGCAAATTAAGGTTGAAATCTGCTCTTTTTGCCATCCGTATTTTACCGGCAAGCAGAAAATAATCGATAGCGCGGGACGCGTTGAGAAGTTTAACAAGAAATTCGCAAAAAGAAAACCAAAAACTGAAACAGTAACTGCAACTGAAGTTAAAACAGAAGAAGCTGTTTCATAGGCTTAATTAAGGCTTTTGGATAATAAAATCAATTTTAAAATCCTCAAATTACCTGTTCGATTATGAATATATGTATATTTGAGGATTTTTTTATTTCCCGTTTAGCCCCCTTAAACTATCTCAGGCATACTTCAGAGCTCGTTTGCGGCTGCAATTCTCTTCTGGAAAATATTGTCAGCTATTTTCCGGGCAAAGCAGGCCTAACACTGCACTCAAGGAAATATATTTCCGGTTATTGCAGGGAGAAATTTCCGAAAGCAATGATCAATGAACTTGCAGATAGTGATTATATTTTCTTCAATTCGCGGGTAATTTTCAACTCCGGAAATCTAATAGCGCTTACAAAATTTTTTAAGAAAGAAAATAATATTGCCATTACTCAGGAAGGCACAATAATTGCTTTTCACCTTACGAAGAATAAGGTTATCCAGTACCGCGAAGTGATAAACACTGAAGATGATAATCTTGTCTCCCCCGCTGATATTGACTGGCTTGACCTGAAAAAAACAGAATCAAGCGGCTACAGGATGATCAATAATCCTTCAGATCTCATTCTATACAAAGAAGAAGAATTGAATTATGGACTGGATAATGAATTAAAGGATAAGAAGAAACTGCATACAGGTAAAAAATGCAGGATATCCGAGAGTGCGGTACTTGATACAAGCGGCGGGAAAATATACATTGGCAATAATACAGTTATAGAGCCTTTTACTTACATTAAAGGTCCTGTTTACATTGGTGAGAACTGCACAATTCGCGCGGGATCACAGTTATACGGGCCTGTTAGGATTGGAAGTCATTGTAAAGTATCGGGGGAGATAACTTGCTCCATACTGCACTCATATGTGAATAAACAGCATTATGGGTTCCTAGGACACTCATATCTAAGTGAATGGGTGAATCTTGGCGCCGGGACAACAACAAGCAACCTTAAAAATAATTATTCAAAGATAGTTTTAGATGTTGGTGATGAGAAAGTAAATACAAATTCGATCTTTCTGGGAAGTATAATTGGCGATCATACTAAAACAGGAATTCAAACCATGCTGAATACTGGCACTATGGTTGGAATATCTTCAAATTTGTATGGCGCAGGGTATCATACTAAACGTATTCCTTCCTTTAGCTGGGATGATGCATCATCAAACGAAAATATTGCCTATGAGCTTGAAAAAGCCATTAGTACTGCCAGAGTATCCATGAAGCGAAGGAATGTTGAAATGAGCGAAGCTTATGAGAGTATGTTGCGGCATGTATATAGCAAGAACGAAGAAGGCACTATTTGATGAAAGTATCTCAAAAGACTAAGAAGCTTGTCGATGAATTATACGAATACTCCGGGGGTAAGTTAAAGAACGTAAATGATCTGGCTTACCTTATTGAAATTGCAGAAGTTTCCGGAAAGGATAAGTTGTTTTATGACATTCAGTTTGCGGCCAAGTACTTAAACGGGCTTGGAAAGATACTTCAGAGTAACGTATCCCTAACTGCCAATAAAAACACAAACGGTAACGGCGCTCCTCAACAAAGCGCTGAAGAAGCAAGAGCGAAGATAATGGAAGAATACAAGAACCATATGACGAAGCTTACTGTTTACCTTAATGACCTTTTGCTTGAATCCGACGAGAAGACAAGAGCAGAAATTGAAGAAAGATACCTCTCGCTTAACAGGACTTCACTTGTCAATCTTACAACTTTAATATACGATTTAAGCTGGCTGAAAAGGTATTACAACAGCAAGAGAGCTTAGATCACTTTTTGAGTGAGTGGTAATGTGAAGTAAAACTCGCTTCCTTTGCCCTGTTCAGATTTAACCCAAATCCTGCCGCCATGAGCTTCCACAAATTCTTTTGAGATTGCAAGCCCAAGACCTACACCTTTGTTTTGCTTTTCAATATTAGCGGGATTAATCTGCACGAATTTATCAAATATCCGGTCCAGATACTCGGGTTTTATTCCCGCGCCGCTGTCTTTCACACAGAACATAATGTCGCTTTCACTTTTCTTAACTATGAGCTTTACTACATCATTTTCTTTGGAATACCTGATCGCATTCCCAAGCAGGTTAATAATTACCCATGCAACTTTATTTGCATCAACATTTAACTTTGGCAGGTCTTTTTCAGTTTCCAATTGGAAATCTATCTTATTCTGCTCAAACTGCATAATAAGCGGCGTTACTGCTGAATCGATTATATCATCGATACTAACTAGTCCGTACTTATAGATCTCTCCACCGGATTCAAGTTTCGAAAGATTCAGCAATTCATTCACCATCTTCAATAGTCTTTTTACTTCATCCTTCATAGAGTCAGTAATTTTCTTCTGCTCTGCGTTCAGGCTTCCTATCCTGCTATCCTGCATTAAGCGCAGGCTCATATTCATGGCAGCAAGCGGTGTTTTAAGCTCGTGCGATACTGTTGCAACAAATCCGGACTTAACTTCATCAAGCTCCTTAAATCCAGTTACATTCTTTAGGACAATAATAGTGCCGAGAACTTTATTTCTGTCAAATTCATCATATACCCTGCTGATCTCTTTAAGAAAGAATTCCTCCTTATCTCTGAAGACGATCCTCAGGTAATTTAACTTTTTTTCATTCTGCTTATTCAGAGTTCCCTCCGGGTCAAGATCACTTACCAGGCTTTTAATAAGGTTGTTTTCATTTGCAGCTTCTAATATATTCTTGCCGGTTAAATCCGGTTTAGCAAGCCCGATAAGATCCGAGGCGACATTATTGGTTAAAATCACATTTGAGTTTTCATCAAGAACAATTATGCCATCACGCATGTTCTCAACAATTGCTTCAGTCCGTTTCTTTTCAGCAATAAGCTTTTCTATGTTGGTTTGCTCGTATTCACTCAGCTTTTCAGCCATTTTGTTGAATGATGCAGCCAGTACTCCAAGCTCGTTTAGTGACTTCACTTCAAGCCTCTGGGAGTATTTTTTGTCGGCAATTGCCTCAACCTTCTTTGTCATTTCAAGGATCGGGCTTATGACATTCCCGGGTATCCTGACCAGTGCAATCATAACAATAAGAACAGATACTCCTGCAATAATGATCATGTATATTTCCGTACTTTTGGAAATATCTCTTGAACTCTCATTCTTAAGAAGCATTGCTTTTTCATTCAGGTCAAGCAGCTCAAAACAAGAAGATTTTACAGTTCTGTATTTCGGCAATAGAATCGTAAGATAATAGCTCATATCAAATGCTGAATCTCTGAGTGAGAGCTGTCCATACTCATCATAGTCCTTCCTGAGCTCAACTAACAGATCTCTCTCACCTGCTTCAGTAACATTATTTTCACAAATAACCAGGTATTTTAGAAAATTTTTGCTCCCGGACTCATATTCACTTTTTGCGAATTCTTTCTCATTTATGTCATCTGATAACATTAAAGCGCAGGCGTTATCGATCTTATCGAGGTTATTAATCAAGTGCTTGGCTGACTCAATACTAAGATAATTATCCTTAAGTATCTTTTCAGATGCGCTGTTTAATCTTTCTATGAAATAAATGCTGAATCCGCTAAGCAGCACAATAATGAAAGCCATAGTAATATAGCCAAGCAGTATCCATGTTTTTAGTTTTATATTCATAACTTTAAGTGACTATTTCCAGGTCACAATCTTTTTCTTCAAGTGATTCCATAAGCTTGTTAACAATATTTGTCTTAAGCATTTTTTTGAGAGATAGGCTTTTTGAGGGCTTACCGACCACGATCTTGGTAATATCTTTCTGTGATGAATATTCCAAAATTCCTTCAACGATATTTCTTGCTTTGATCTTATCTGTCACAGCTCCAAGCCCGGTTGCCATCTTGAAATTATTTATAAGGTGCCTCTGCAGAGCAAGATTAAGGTTTTCGAATGAATCTCTTTCTGTTTCCACATATAATACATACCAATATGCATCCAGCTTATCGGCAATACGCGAGCTGTTGCGGATTATTTTTTCATTTTTCTTAAAATCATCGCCAATACAAACAAGTATTCTCTCCGGCATCGACCTTTCAGATTTGGGTACTTCATAAAATATCTTTTTTTCGACCTGGTCTGCAACTTCGCGCAGGGCAAGCTCTCTTAACTGAAGCAGGTGTTCTTTCTTAAAGAAGTTATTCAGCGCCGTTTCGATTTTATCTTTCTTATAGATCTTGCCGGCTTTAAGACGGGCAATTAACTCATCTGCAGTCAGATCGATATTGACAACTTCATCTGCAAGGGCGATAATTCTATCCGGAACAGTTTCTGAGACTTCGATTCCTGTTATTTCCTGAATTACAGGATTCAGGCTTTCGATATGCTGGATATTCAATGCGCTTATAACGCTTATTCCAGTAAACAACAATTCTTCAACATCCTGGTAACGTTTTTCATTCTTACTGCCGGGCAGATTTGTATGTGCCAATTCATCTACAATTGCTGCCTCCGGCCTTCTGCGTATAAGGGCATCCAGATCAAACTCCTCCATTTCCTTTCCTTTGTAAAATACGCGCTTCCTTGGAATAATCGGCAACCCGGCAAGGAGTTTTTCGGTTTCAGATCTTCCATGAGTTTCAATATATCCTATCACTGCATCAACATCGCCGCTGATGAGGTCGTGCGCTTCCAGAAGCATACGATAACTTTTTCCAACCCCGGCTGCAAGTCCGATATAGATCTTGAACTTTCCTTTTCTTGAGCGCTTAACCAGTTCAAGAAATCTCTCAGCTTCGGGGTTAATATTTATCTCTTTTTCAGCCAAATCTATTATAATGACAAAAACTCCTCTTTAAAAATAAACAGGAGTTTTTACTAATGTTATGCTTTTATTTATCTTGGGTATCTCATTCATAAATACTGTTCAATATCAGCATGATTACAAGTCCAATTGCCACAATTGCGATCGGTAAATATGAGAACTTCTGCCACAGCTCAACCTTTTTTTCATTTGTCAGGCTATCGCCATGCCAATAATCTTTCAGTCTGCTACCAAGATCTTTTTTGTTTTCACTATCTTGATTTGTCATACTAACCGTTTGCAGATTGCTGTTAGCTGATATATTAAATACATGAATTAACATAGTCTTACTACTTTAAATTATCCAAAGCCAAATTTAGCTTCAGAACGTTCACGACTTCTTCACCGAGAAAAAGCTTCTCTGTGTTTTCTTGCACAAGTATTGTGAGCCTTTCTTCCGGGATATTTCTTGCTGCTGAGACTCTCTTAACCTGTATCAATGCTCCGTTAAGAGTTATGTGCGGATCAATACCTGAGCCTGATGCCGTAACAAGTTCTGCAGGAATATCTTCTTTCCTTACTCCGGGATTATGCACAAGAAATGTATCTATTCTTGCCTGTACTTCTGTAAGATAATCAGGGTTAGTTGGCCCTTTATTAGAGCCGCCTGTTGATGCTGCATTGTAACCGACCGCTGAGGGCCTGCCCCAGAAGTATGTATCATCAGCAAAATTCTGGCCTATATTTTTGAAGCCTACTATCTTACCGTCTTTTTCAATCGGAGAGCCGACTGAGTTATCCGGAAAGAACATACCAATGCCGTAAATCATCAGCGGGTAGATGGCCCCAAACATTACAATTAGAATAACTGTGAGTATTAAAGATGATCTTAAGTTCTTTATCATTTTAGACAAATTTAAAAATAGTTAACAAAACGTCTATGATCTTGATACCTGCAAAAGGTACAATTATTCCGCCAAGTCCGTAAATTAAAAGATTCCTAGCAAGAAGCGTTTGAGCTCCAAGAGGCTTATAAGTTACTCCCTTAAGTGCAAGCGGGATCAGGATCGGGATAATCAATGCATTGAAAATTACTGCTGAAAGTATTGCCGACTGCGGGCTTGTTAAACCCATAATATTGAGCGCCTGAAGCTGAGGTATAGAAGCAATGAACAAAGCAGGAACAATTGCGAAATACTTAGCTACATCATTCGCTATGGAGAATGTTGTAAGCGCTCCCCTTGTAATAAGAAGCAGCTTGCCTATTTCAACGACTTCTATTAGCTTAGTTGGGTCGTTATCAAGATCTACCATATTGCCTGCTTCTTTTGCTGCCTGTGTCCCGGAGTTCATTGCAACTCCAACATCTGCCTGAGCAAGTGCCGGAGCGTCATTAGTTCCGTCACCCATCATTGCAACAAGCTTTCCCGCCTTTTGTTCATTCTTGATATAATCCATTTTATCTTCGGGCTTTGCTTCGGCAATAAAATCATCTACTCCTGCTTTACCGGCAATGAATTTTGCAGTAAGCGGATTATCACCCGTCACCATAACCGTTTTTACTCCCATTTTGCGGAGTCTTTCAAAGCGCTCCTGTATGCCGGTTTTAATTATATCCTCAAGCTGAATTGCTCCGGCTGCTTTACCGTTAACCGCAAGCACCAGAGGAGTTCCCCCGTTTGATGCAATTTCATCAACAATTTTCTGAAGATTTGCAGGAATAGTATTTCCGTTAGACTGAACTAAAGACCTGATAGTATCAATTGAGCCTTTTCTTACAGATAGCCCTTTTTTTGCATCAATTCCGCTCATGCGGGTCTGCGCAGTAAACTTTATGAATTTTGAATCACTATAATCCCCTAGATCTATTTCGATGTTCTGTTTTCTGGCAAGCTCAACTATTGATTTGCCTTCTGGAGTTTCATCAGCTATTGAACTTAAGGCACAGTATTTAATGAACTCGCGTTCATCCATACCGTTTACATTATAGAAGTTTGTTGCTTTCCTGTTGCCTATTGTAATTGTGCCGGTCTTATCAAGCAAAAGTGTATCTATATCGCCAGCGGTTTCAACTGCTCTGCCGGATTTGGAAATTATGTTAGCGCGTAATGCTCTATCCATTCCGGCAATACCAATCGCGGAAAGGAGTCCTCCAATTGTAGTAGGAATAAGGCAAACAAAGAGTGATATTAAGGAAGCAATTGCGATAGGTGTACTGGCATATCTGCCGAACGGCTCTAGCGTTACTGTAACAATGAGGAACATCAGGGTAAACCCTGAAAGCAGAATAGTTAAAGCGATCTCATTTGGAGTTTTTTGCCTTTTTGCACCTTCTACAAGCATGATCATTTTATCAAGAAATGATTCACCCTTTCCGGTTGTTACCTGCACTTTGATATGATCAGTGAGCACCCTTGTGCCGCCTGTAACGCCGGACCTATCACCACCGGCCTCACGAATTACAGGGGCAGATTCACCGGTAATTGCAGATTCGTCGATAGTTGCTATACCTTCGATAATTTCGCCGTCAGTTGCAATGATTTCGCCTTCTGCCACTAGGAATACATCACCTTTTTTCAACTCGGATGACATTACCTGTTTTATAGAACCATCGGGACTTATAAAATTTGCGGGGGTTTCCTGCCTTGTTTTACGGAGTGTATCAGCCTGCGCTTTGCCGCGTGCTTCTGCAAGCGCTTCAGCAAAATTTGCGAAAAGCACTGTAATTAACAGTATTATTGTAATCGCAAAATTATATGCAAAACTGCCTTGCAGCGAATCAGGCTTAACAAGAAGATAGAAACTTACAAAAAGCATTACTACAGTCCCTATTTCTACAACGAACATGACAGGGTTCTTAATGAGTACTTTGGGATTCAGCTTTACAAAGGAATCCTTTAGCGCCTGCATTACGAGGTCTTTCTGAAACAACTTTGCTATTCTTGGATGCTTAGACATATATTTAGAGAATTTCCTTTACTTTATTATTGTGAGATATTCAGAAACCGGCCCCAAAACAAGTGCAGGCAGGAATAATAATGCTCCTACTATCAGTATTACAGAAAACAGCATCACACCGAACATTGCGGAATCAATCTTCAATGTTCCGGCTGATTCCGGAATGTACTTCTTCTGTGAAAGAAAACCTGCTATCATCAACGGTCCTATTATAGGGATATACCTGCCAAGCAGTATTACAATACCTGTTGAGATATTCCAGAATGGAGTATTATCGCCCAGTCCTTCAAATCCCGACCCATTGTTTGCCCCTGCAGAGGTGAACTCGTACAGCATTTCGCTGAAGCCATGGAAACCAGGATTATTTAGCCATTTCAAAACATCACCCTGATTCAGAGTCGTAACCCAAATATGAGAAGAAAGGGCAGTACCCCCGAGTATTAATAATGGATGAAGCAGCGCAACAAGAATAGCTATTTTAACTTCTCTTATTTCGATCTTCTTACCCAATAACTCGGGAGTTCTGCCAACCATAAGCCCTGAAATAAACACTGCTATAATTATGAACACAAACATATTAATGAAGCCGACACCAACACCGCCGTAAAAAGAATTCAGTTGCATGCCCAGCATTATAAACATTCCTGAGAGCGCTGTGAAGCTATCGTGCATGGAATTAACCGATCCATTTGAAGTAACAGTTGTTGATATAGCCCACAAAGATGATAACACCGGGCCATACCTGACTTCTTTGCCTTCCATGCTTCCTTGAGGCTGAGTGATTCCCATTTGAGTTATCATGGGATTGCCTCCGGACTCCTGCACAATTGTTGGAACAAGCAGGCACAAATAGCCCGCCGTCATTACCAGCATAATTACCCAAGCCAGCTTTTTCCGCTCAAGGAACCATCCAAAGGCAAAAACCATTGCAATTGGGATAAGGATTATAGAAATGTTTTCAACGGCGTTTGTAATACCGTTTGGATTTTCAAACGGGTGAGTTGAGTTGGGCCCGAAGAATCCGCCGCCGTTTGTACCAAGCTGTTTGATAGCAACCATTGCAGCAACAGGGCCGCGGGCAACATTCACAGTATCACCCTGAATTGTGACAATATTCTCTGCGCCTTTGAAAGTCATTGGCGTTGAGTTCATAAGTAATATCACTGCTACGATTATTGACAGCGGGAGAAGTATTCTTGTGCATGCTCTAACAAGCTGGTAATAAAAATTACCCAGATTTGCTGCAGAGCGGTTCAAGAGTCCATTAAAAAGCAATGCCAGCGCTGCAATACCTGTACCAGCTGAAACAAACTGAAGGAATACCAGCGCAAGAAGCTGAGTGAAATATGATGCGCCGGTCTCGCCGGAATAATGCTGAAGGTTTGTATTAGTTACAAAACTAACGGCAGTATTAAAAGCCTGAGTAGGCTCCATTGAAACAATGTTATCCGGATTCCAGAATGGATGGCTTGACTGGGTTAACAATACTATCATGATCCAGATAAACCAAATGAAATTAATTGTAAGCAAAGCCCTCAGGTTCTGCTTCCAGTCCATTTCTGCATTTGGATCAATGCGGCATATCTTGTAAATAAAATTTTCCAGCGGCGAGAGGAAATCAAGAAGAGTCTTTTCGGCTTTGAAAACTCTAGAGATATATTTCCCAAGCGGAAATGCGATCAAAACTGTAACTACAAAGATGATTATTGCATTAATAATACCGGAATTCATTTAGAACCTCTCCGCCTTAATAAGCGCATACACCAGGTATGCAAAAGCCAGAATACTTATGATAAACAGTATTGTCATAAAATTTCATCTCCTTTATCGGTTAACTTAAAAAAGATCCAGAACA
>JAIOIK010000057.1 GCA_019912545.1 Ignavibacteria bacterium
CACCGATCAGGGCTGTAAATCCAAATATTTCTGAAGCACTTGAGAATGTAATAGTAAAAGCCACTGAAAAGGATGTGAATTACAGATTCCAGAGCTGCGATGAATTTGCGCGTGCAATAGAGCAGAGCGGATTCAGCTATGCTTCACAAAAAACAGTATACCAGCCGGCACAGCAAAATAAGTCAGTTTATAATGCTCCGGCTTATGGAGTCCCTAGTACAAATTTCCCTCAGAAGAAGTCTAAAACCCCTATTGTACTGATTGGCGGCGGAGTTATCATTGCAGTTTTATTCCTGCTGATCTACTTACTTACACAGAATAATGATACAACTGTTGAAAAAGTAACGACTTCTACAACCGGTGAGAGTAATACACAGCAAACTGATAAGAAACCACCGGTCAAAGATCCTTCAACCACTTCAATCAGCCAGCCTGTCGAGGCAGTGCGCAGTTTCATAATCGAGCTGGGCAACAGGGATTTTTACTCCGCTTACAACAGGCAGAATAACAAAGTATGGGGTGACTATAGTTTCTTCAGTTCCACAAAATCATTTGGCGGAATCACCAGCACAACTATTGAAGAAGTAACTCTGAATTACGAAAACTCATCAGAGGCATCGGTTTATATTGACTACACGGCTTTAGACCCTGCTAATAAGAATGGAAGATATAAACAGGACTTCCTGTTGAGGAAAACGGGGGGAGAGTGGAAAATTACAAAAGTAAAAAACATAAGCGTTCAGCAATGGTAATAATTAGAATGAAATATATTGCAGTGTATTTAATGGCTGGTTTGCTTTTTGTGTTATCTTCTTGCACTGAAAACAAAACCAATAAGAAAAATACAAACAGAAAAGATACTTCCGTTAGCTCTGATAAAGATAGTATAGCGCCCGTTCCAACACCGGTTTCATTAGTGAACTATTACAAAGATGACGCTTATCTCTCTGCAAAAACGGATTCGATCCTTAGCTCACTTAGTGATAAAGAAAAAGTTGGACAGATGATAATAGCTTCTTACGGAGAGCTTGGAAGACCGAAAGAGCAAGTATCTAAATTAATTTCCGAAAGGCGAATAGGAGGAGTTGTAATACTAAAGGGGTCTTCAGGTGAACTCAAAGAACAGGTCAATTACTTAAGAAAAGTAAGTAAGTCAGCGGGCTCGCTTCCGCTTATCTTTTCATGCGACGCTGAACCTACTCTTTTCAATTCAAAACTGCGAGGCTCACCTCAAGTCATAAACACAAGCGAAATTAAGAGCACAAAGGACTGCGCGAAAGTCTCGTTAACCATTAGTGAGTTCATCAAGAACTCGGGATTTAATCAAAATTATGCTCCTGTCTGTGATTTTGACCTGAACAAAGACATTATCGGAAACCGGTCATTTGGCCGCGAAACTGCAGAAGTATCATCGCTTGCAAATGAATTTATTAAAGTAAGTCAGAATAGCGGCATAGTTGCTACGGCAAAACATTTCCCCGGGCATGGCACTGTAAAAGGTGATAGCCACAACTCTATAGTTTACATAGATGGTGAACTGAAGGAACTGGATGTATTCAAAGATGTGATCAAAAATGGAGTGATATCCGTTATGGTTGGGCACATCGCAGTAAAAAATAATAAGAAATATGATACCGGTGGACTACCATCTACATTATCAAAGATTGTTGTTACTGATCTGCTCAGAAATAAGCTTGGATTCAAAGGGCTTATTATTACAGATGCTATGAATATGGGCGCTCTTAACGGCTTCAGCACACCTTCGCTTAATGCTGTTAAGGCCGGCTGTGATCTTATACTTATGCCCACAAATGAAAATGCCTTGTTTGAATCCATTTTGGAGCTGATTTCAAACGATGCTGCTTACAAAATGCAGATAAATGAATCCGTTAGAAGAATTATCAGACTAAAAATTTGTCTTGGAATGTTGTGACATAATAACTGTGGTGTGAACAGTTAATTAAATCAGTTAAGTATCTGTTTAAATAATCATAAGAGTAATTCTATAATTAAATTAAATACAAAATGAAATGTCCAAAATGCAGTAAAGAGAATCTGCCGGGTGCTATTTTCTGTGCCGGCTGCGGAAGCAAATTATCGGCACTACAAAACATTTCGGTAAAACGGGAAAGTAAGACTCAGATCGTCCAGTCACCAGGGGGTATAATTCGAAACTACGATAGCGATGACGTTATTATCGGTAGAGCTTCAACCTGCGACATTGTTATTGATAATACAGGAGTTTCAAGCAAGCATGCGCGTATTTATGTGGATAATTCCAAGGCATATATAGAGGACTTGCGATCATTGAATGGTACAATAGTTAACGGCAGGAAGATTAATTCAAAAACCCCGATTGGAGCTGCTGATGTTATAATAATTGGTGATCAGAAACTGAATTTGGGGCATCCTGCAATAATGAATATTTTATCCCGCTTTGGAGGTGATGATTATTCATACTCAGGCGGTACGCTTCAATTGAAAATGAATACGAAATGGTTTGGCAAGATATTGTACTTCATTATGATATTGCTGTTATTTTTCCCGTGGCTGACTGTAAGGGCTTCAGGGTCATCAGTTTCATTCACTGCAATAGATTTTGCGTTCAATAAATTCCCCGCTGATCTGAGTTTTATGAAAATTGTAAATCCCGATTACGGCCCGTTGCATACAATGTTTTTATTCATTTTTATGGGAGTGATAATAGGAGTAATCCTTAACTTTTTGAATTTTAAGATCTCTGAAAAATTCAATTATGCAAACATTCTTTCAATAATTCTTTTCGTAATGAATGTAGGTTACCTTTCATTAGTATCCTCAATAGATAATCTTTTCGGGATAGTATCAGTCGTACTTCAGCATAATTTTGCTGCCTATCTTTTTATTTTTATTTGCTTCATCTCTATATTTGAAGCGTTAATTGAATATCATTTAATAAACAAGTCTAACCGTTGATATATGGCCTACAATTGATTAGGTTTCTGAAGAAGTCAATGCTGCTGCAGATGAATAGCAAAGAAGTTCATTCACGCTGAAGATCTTAAGAAATTAAAACAAATAAATGATTAAGTTGAATAATCCATATGTATTGATTATTATCAAGAATCTTAAAAACATATTAAAATGAACTTGCTCTGATTTTGTAGACACGAAGAAAAGTTGTTATATTCGTAAAAGGAGGATATAAACAATGGAACTTCAAACACAAGAGAAACGGAAAAAGAAGCATTTTGACAAAGAGTTTAAGATATCAGCAGTAAGGATGCTGCTTGAAGGAACTCAGTCATTAGCATCGTTAGCTAAAGATCTTGGGATTAATGTAAATACACTTACGAACTGGAGAAATCAGTATCTTCAGGTTAGATCAGAAATACCCGGAAGCAAATTAACAGTAAGTGAACTGGAGGCTGATAATAACCGCCTGCGGAAGGAAATTGCTGCTTTAAAACAGCAGAATGACTTTTTAAAAAAAGTGTCAGCATATTTTGCATCAAACGAAAAGTAATGTATAAGCTGATAAAAGAAAATACACCTCGGTTTGAAATAAAGAATATGTGTGATGGATATAATATACCCAGATGCAGCTATTACTCATGGCTGAACCGTGGAATAAGCAAAAGGAAACGAGAGGATATGTATTATGCTGAACGTATAGCTTCTGTTTTTGAAGAGAATAACCGTATCTACGGAAGTCCAAGAATAACAGCAGATCTGAGGACAAATGGCTTAAAAATAGGCCGGAACAGAGTATTCAGGTTAATGAAAATACAGGGACTTAGTGGAGACAGGAAGAAAAAGAGAAGAATTATAAAAAACACATCATCATCAAATGAACCGGCAGCAGAGAACCTTGTAAAAAGGAACTTCGATCCGGAGAATGCAAATGAACTTTGGGCTGGAGATATATCAAACATTGAAACAAAGGAAGGAGTAATGTATTTATCAGTAGTTTTGGATTTATGGTCCAGAGCTGTAATAGGCTGGGAGTTACAAAGCAGTATGACTGAAAACCTTGTTATCAGATCATTAATCAAAGCCATAAAGAATAGAAACCCAAAGGCTGAGTTGATCGTTCATACAGACCAGGGAAGCCAGTTTAGAAGCGTAAGATACAAACATCTTCTTAGTGAAAATAACTTGATTCAAAGCATGAGTTATAAAGGTAACTGTTATGACAATGCAGCAGTAGAATCATTTTTTGCTTCTTTAAAAAAAGAACTAGTATACAGAATGGACTTTAGAACAAAAGAGGAAGCCAGAAGTCAGATTTATAAATACATAGAAATATTTTATAACAGAAAAAGGAGACATTCCAGACTAGGATACTTGTCGCCTTTAAATTTTGAAAAACTAAAAAACACTACTTTCTAAGTGTCTAATTTATCGAAGCAAGACCAAAATTATACTATTATGA
>JAIOIK010000058.1 GCA_019912545.1 Ignavibacteria bacterium
TTGGACAATTTTAGAAGGTTTACACTGAATGGATTACAGAATGCAAAGCTACAATGGTCAATAGTATGTGCAACGGTAAATTTGAGAACAATATATAAGTTTTGGGCAACTGGAAGCCTAACAAAGGCAAAAGAATGCCTAAAAATACATCGGGTCGCTTTTTCAATAAATTAACTTAATCTTTTTTCGTTCTCAATTTCTTAGTACCCACAAAATATAGGTTTTGAGACAGACTCTGAATGGCGGGGCTACACAAAAGAATATACATGTCACCCCTACGGGGTTCATCATATACAAAATATCAAAGGCTACAAACATAACACCCCTAAGGGGTTAAAAACCTCAGTGCACTCTGTAGCACGATGTTTTTGCTTTTCTTTGTGTCTTGGAGTCTTTGTGGCGATTTTTTGTTTTGATTTTGTTTTTTGTGGAATTTACATGTCACCCCTCTGGGGTTCATCATATTAAAAATATCAAAGGCTACAAACATTACACCCCTAAGGGGTTGAAAACCTCAGTGCTCTCAGTGTTCTCAGCGGTAGAAAAGCTTCTTTTTGCTTTTCTTAGTGCCTTTGAGACTTTGAGTCGATTTTTTGTTTTGAATTTGCTTTTTTCCTTCCACTTTTTGGCCTTATAACTTTTAAGCTTTTAAACTGTTTTTTTCACTTGACAGTTATATGCTTATACCATATATTGCCAACCGTTAATATGCATAATGCATAATTTTATTAATTTAATCCCCAATCCAATATGTCAAAACCTTTCAATCCGGCATTAAATGCCGATATTAAAAAGCTTCATGAAATCCCAAAAAACACGCGCCGCAATGAGTACAAGCTGCTTTTTAATGATGTTATGAAGCGTCATAACATTTCGCGGTCAGCTCTTTACAGAGAGCTTTCAAAGGAGACTCCCGGACAGTACAAAACTCCGGATCGCAGGAGCCGCCGCGTCCGTATCAGCAAACATGAATTAGATCTCCTGGCAGGTTATACCGCCTCTCATAAATCTAACTCAGAGATATGCCGCCTCATGTCGGTTGAAATGGGTTTCAGCTACTCTCGCGTGCGCCTCTTGCAGGCAAAGAACAAGCTTCATGCCTTCTCGCAAGAAATTCTTGAAAATAAGCCTAAGATAATCCTCCGTGTTTTGGGTAATGCTCCAGTCGCCAGGCCGTTTGATATCCATAATGAATCTGAGCAATTATCAACATCGCCGGACGACGGCAAATCCGCTCCAAACGGCAGAGAAAATCTCAGCGCCGCAGATTTCTTCTTCAGACTTTCGGGCATAGACCTGAGTGATCCCAAAGCCATCGCCGCACTGCAATTTGGGGAAAATGAATATAAGGTCAGCACAAGTGTGATCAAAGAGTGCCTTGAACGGATTGTTCGGTCTGCTGAGTTGGGCGGCAAAAGTACCCGCGAGATGATTAAGTTCGAAGTTGAGTCGCTTATACTGAACCAGCTTTCCCGCGCCAAAAATGATTATTTTTATAACTACTCACAGTTAAGGCATTTAAGCATGGTACGAGCAAATCTTCTTTCCTTAGGCAGTGATACCAAGGCTGCGAAGCCGCCAAGCGGCGGCTATAACCTGGATGACTTATTGCGTGTGGTTCAGCACTTCTCTCCCTCTACCGGCAGAGAGGAAGTAATAAAACTGCTTGGCTTACAATAAATTCCCGATTGAGAATAAAACTTCGTTTGAGACTTTTATTGATTGCGCATCTTAAACAGCATTCCCGCGTCTCAAACGGAAAAAAAACATCTTACAGATGGCAATTCTCACTTGAGGGGATAAATTGTCTTTTTTGGAACTATTTATTAAAAGCTATAGTATCATCATCAATAATAATATTGATATTGACAAACAATTCAATCATAATTGCAGTACATTAAATACTAAACAACATGGCAGATAGCAGCAGCAGATCAAGCTTAACCGGTTTTGCAGTCATTATGGCGCTTGGGCTAATTATCACCGGGCTCATAATCGGCACCACATGGCGTAAAGTATCAAGAAGCAATGTAACAATTTCGGTAACGGGCTCGGCTCAGAAAGAGATAACAAGTGACCTCGCAGTATGGCGCGGCAGCTTTTCGAATGAATCCAAAGTGCTGACCGAAGCATATCAGAAGTTACAGGAAAGCAATTCCAAGGTGAAAGCTTACCTTATTTCAAAGGGATTCCCTGAAGAGAAGATAGCCTTTACTTCGGTAAATACAAACACACTGTATGAACAGACTAAAGACGGCCAGAACACAAGTAATATATCCGCTTACAGGCTAAGTCAGGAAGTATCGGTGGAATCCGGAGATGTAAATAAGATCGATAAACTCTCCCGTGAAGCAACAGAGCTCATCATGCAGGGTATTGAGTTCAACTCGTTCCCGCCAGAGTTCTATTACACAAAGCTCAGTGATCTTAAAATTGAGATGATAGGGCTGGCATCCAAAGACGCCAAATTGCGTGCAGACCAGATAGCTAACAGTACAGATAATGAGGTAGGAGAGGTTCGCTCCTCTAAAATGGGTGTGATACAGATCAACGCGAAGAATTCAACCGATATTTCAGACTACGGCAATAATGATGTATCATCTCTACAGAAAACCATTACCGCAGTGGTTACTGTAAGTTATTCGATTGAGTAGCATACAATTAACAATGAGCAATTATCAATTAGCAATAAGAAGCTAAGAGTTGCAATAAAAATTGAATCACGGATTAATCTTGAATGGCAAGCTTGGAATCCTCTTCTGCGTGGAAATCCAATTCGGGGTTTTTGGCTTTATGGGTAGATAGGAATGTATAAACAGCGGGTACAACAAAGAGAGTTAGAAATGTAGAAAAAATCAATCCGCCTACAACACCTACTCCAAGCGAAACACGGCTTCCGGCTCCGGCGCCAACAGCTATCGGCAGTGCGCCAAGAATTGTTGCAAGGCTTGTCATAAGTATCGGCCTGAACCTCTGAACAGATGCTTCTATTACCGCCTCTATTTTACCAAGGCCTTGTTCTTTCTTCTGGTTGGCAAACTCAACAATTAGTATTGCATTCTTTGTGACAAGTCCCACAAGCATGATTATGCCTATCTGGCTGAAGATATTTAGCGTCATATCAAAATACCAGAGGCTTATCAATGCTCCGGTCATCGCCAGAGGCACGGTCAACAAAATAATGAACGGATCAACAAAGCTCTCGAACTGCGCAGCCAATACCAGGAATATTATCACAAGTGCAAAGATGAATGTAAACACAAGGCTTGATGAACTCTCGGCAAAATCCTTTGACTGCCCGGCAAGCGCCGTGTTAAACTCAGGCGGAAGAACTTTATCTGCTACCCGTTCCATAGCAATTATACCGTCACCAAGTGTATAGCCCTGTGAAAGACCTGCAGTCAGTGTTGCCGAAACATACCTGTTGTACCTGAATCTGGTTGTTGGAGTAGCTTGTTCATTCAGCCTGACAAGGTTATCCAGCTGAATAAGCTGACCGTCTTTGTTCTTCACTGTTAAGAACTTTATGTCATCAGGTCTATCACGCTTATCGCGTGTAACCTGGCCAAGTACCTGGCATTGCTTGCCGTCTTTGATATAATAGCCAAACCTCTGGCTGCCAAAAGCGATCTGCAGTGTTCTGGCAACATCTTCAAACGAAACACCAAGATCAGCAGCTTTCTGCCGGTCAATTTCAAGAGAGATCTCAGGCTTATTTATCTTTAGGTTAACATCAACAAACTGAAGCTCAGGCTGCTGCTTGGCTTCTTCAAGGAACTTGGGCATGTATTCAAGGAGCTTATCAAAATTGGGTGCCTGCAAAACAAACTGCACAGGCTGTCCGCCAAACCTGCTGCCTATAGTTGGAGGCTGTGAAGGGACACCGCGAATACCGGTTATTGTGTTGATATCCTTGGCGATCTTATTGTAAATCTGCTGCTGCGTTCTTTTCCTTTCGTCTGGCGGCTTTAGATACAAATTTATAAAACCGTTATTTGACTGGCCCCCGCTGCCTGTATTAGTGATTGGGGTTGAAATTTCAGGGACGGAATCCACGATGAGTTTAGTCAAGTCTTCCATGTATGCCTGCATGTACTCAAAAGAAACACCCTCAGGCGCACTTGTCTGAATCCTGATATTTGAGCGGTCCTCGATGGGAGCCAGTTCCGACTTAAGCGAACTGCCAATTGTATAAATAAGCACGCCCATAAGCGCAATTATTACAAACCCAAGCCATCTGACTTTTATGAAAGAAATCAGTGCGTTCTTATAACTGTTGACAAGCCAAACGAAAAATGGCTCGGTTTTGAGATAGAACCAACTGTGCTTCTGATGAGATTTAAGAAGCCTTGAGCTTAACATTGGAGTTAATGTCAAAGCCACAAATGCGGAAACAAGAACGGAGCCTGCTATAACAACGCCAAATTCTTTAAACAACCTTCCGGAGAGTCCCTGCAGGAATAATACCGGAAGAAAAACAGCGGCAATGGCAATTGTTGTTGAAATAACTGCAAAGTAGATCTCTTTTGATCCTTTGAAAGCAGCCTCGATAGGGCTCATGCCCTCCTCGATCTTGGAATATATATTTTCAAGCACAACTATAGCATCATCTACAACAAGGCCAATTGCAAGAATTATACCAACGAGAGTTAATACATTAATTGAGAACCCCGCAGCGTACATAATGAAAAAAGCAGAAATAATAGATGTAGGAATTGCAAGGATCGGTATTATTGTAGAACGCCAGTCACGCAGAAAAAGAAATATGATAAGTATTACTAGACCAAATGCGATGAAAATTGTTTCTTCAACCTCATGTATGGTTGTTCTGATGTATTCGGAAAAATCGAAACCTATTTCGAGTTTAAAATCCGGCGGAATATCTTTCTTCAGCTGTTCATATCGTTTTTTGAATTCGTCAGATATATCAATCGCGTTTGCGCCGGGCTGCATTGTAACTGCAACGCCAACACCGGGGATACCGTCACGCTTTAATGACTGTCTTTCGTTTTCAGCGCCAAGCTCTGCAAAACCAATGTCCTTAAATCTGACAATGCTGCCGCCTTCCTGTTTGATGATAAGATCATTGAATTCGGCAACGCTTTTAAGCCTTCCAAATGTGCGTATTGAAAGCTCAGTGTTATCTCCTTCAATTCTGCCTGAAGGCAGCTCAACATTCTCTCGTGTTAGTGCCGCTTGTACATCAAGCGGAGTGAGCCTGTATGCCGCAAGTTTCTCGGGATCGAGCCACATTCTCATTGCGTACTTGCGCTCACCAAATATCCGCACAGTACTTACTCCCGGAATAGTTTGTATTCGCTCTTTTATAACATTTGTAGCAAAGTCATTTACTTCAAGTATATTCCTTGAATCGCTCTGCACATACATAAATATTATGGGCGAGTCATCAGCATCTGATTTTTGAATAACGGGATTATCGATATCTCTCGGCAGATTTCTCTGCGCGCTGGATACTCTGTCCCTCACATCATTGGTAGCCTGTTCAAGATCGCGGCTGATATCAAACTCAATAGTGATCTGGCTTTGGCCTTCCCTGCTTTGCGAAGTAAGCGTTCTGATGCCATCAATACCGTTTAATGATTGTTCAAGTGGCTCGGTGATCTGTGTTTCAATTACGTCTGAATTTGCGCCGGGGTAGTTTGTAGAAACAGTTACAATTGGCGGGTCAATACCGGGATACTCTCTGACTTCAAGAAATGTAAATGCAACAACTCCAAAAATTATAATTACCAGTGAGAAAACTATGGATAGGACAGGCCGCTTTATTGAAGTTGCGCTTAGACTCATTAATCTGCTTTTTCCACCTTCACAGATGAGTTATCTTTTATCCTGAGTATGTTAGTAGTTATGATAGTATCGCCTGTTTTAAGCTCATCTGAAATGATTTGGATCAATGTTTCGCTTCTTTCGCCGATCTCAACATCTATAGATTTTGCTTTTCCGTTTCTCACAACAAAAATGCTCTGCCCTTTTAACTTAGGAACCAGTGCCTGAGTAGGTATCATAATTGCGTTATCAATTTCGGATAGAGTGAATGATACATTGGCAAAAGTTCCGGGCAGCAGTTTTTTACTGGGATTATCTGCAACTGCTCTTAAGACAAGGGACCGTGTATTATTTTCAATCTTAGGTTCAGAAGCATATACTTCAGCATCAAATTCGCCATCTATGCCTTCAACTTTGAATTTCAGCTTCTGCCCTTTTTTGAAAAGATAAACGTATTTTTCGGGAATTGAAAAATCTATTTTGACCTTGCTCATGTCCTGCATAGTTGTCATAACGGTCTGAGGAGTAACATATGAGCCATTACTAACATTGCGAAGTCCTATGATTCCGGAAAACGGTGCGCGAACATATGTTTTGCTGATATCAATCCTTGTAATTTGTATCTCTGCTCTTATCTGCTCAAGGGTGCTTTCCATAACTTCATAATCTTCTCTTGACGTCAATCCCTTATCAATGAGCTGCTTCTCTCTTTCAAGCTTGGATATTGCAAGCCTCTCATCTATTTCCTGGCGGCGCAATTTGGCCGTAAGATCATCTGAATCAAGTTTGAATAGAGTCCTCCCTTTTGATACATATGTTCCTTCCTTAAAATATATTCCGCGGATCTTTCTGGATATCTCGCTTCTTATCTCGGCTTCTTCATTTGCCCTGATATTACCGATGGCTTTGATCTCGTTATTAAGCACTTCGGATTTGAGCACAAATCCGTCAACAGAAGTGATCTGATTTTGCTGATTAGTATTTTGACGCTGATTAGCCCCGGGCTTATCGGAATTTGTGATTATCTTAGGTACAATGATTAAACCCAAAACTATTAATAGAAGTAAGGCTATGAGAATGATTCTGACGGTCTTGCTCAATATTTAATTATATATTTTCCAAAAATACGAAAATTAAGTCAGTAAATAAATGTTAGAGTGTTTGTTACTTTAAATAATAGCAATTTAGCACTATAAGTTCCTGTGATTTACAATTTTTTACATTGTTATGACATAAAAAAAGCATCATAAAACATGATGCCTTAAAATTGTGACACAACAAATTGAGATTACTATTTCGTCAATATCATTTTAATTGATTTACTCAACTTGCCGCTAACTAACCTGCAGATATATGTGCCGCTTGATAGATTTGAGCCGTCAAAATTGAATTCATACTTGCCTGGCCTGAGTATTCCCGAATACAGCGTTCTGACTTCTTTGCCATTAATATCATATACTTTGATCGTGGAAGTATCATTAATACCGGCAGGTATATCAAATTTTACCTTTGTGGCAGGATTAAAAGGATTCGGGTAATTCTGATGAAGCCTGAATTTCTCCGGTACTTCGCTTCCAATTTGCTGAATTCCGATAGGATCAATTACTTCAAAGTTAAGCATCATCCCGTCATCTTCGTGTTCAAGATTATGGCAATGAAACAGGTATATTCCCTTATAATCTGTAAACCTGACTAATACTCTTACTGTTTCTGCAGGATTGAGATTTATTGTATCTTTCCATCCCTTATCTGCCGGAGGTAGATTTGTATTCCCATTGCGTGAATATACCTGCCATTGCAGACCATGAGCATGCATAGGATGAAAATCAGCAGTTTGGTTTATGATCTTCCATTCTTCGAGTGAATTAAGAGGAACTTCCCAGTCGATACGGTTAATATCAAAGGTTAGACCATTTATTTTGTGCATAGGGTGAGTTGAACCCGATACAGACAAGGTAAACGTTCGGGTATTCACAACTTCATTAATATTGTAATATGTTATTGGATTAAACGCAGCAGGGACAACACCGCCGGATGCATTGTTACTCGTAACATCGAATCTTAAAATATCCAATGCTATTCCCTGCTTATACGGCAGAGTACCGGAATGAGAAAATGCTATCGACTTAAGTGTTACGCTTTGACCGATGGTGTTGGACGAAAAATCAACAAGAATATCAACTCTTTCGCCGGGTGCAAGATTGAATTGTGTTGCAGATACCGGAACATCTTTCAGCCCGCCATCAGTGGCTATTATGTGGAATGACCTGCTATCAGAAAATTCTATCCTGTAAACACGGGCGTTTGACCCGTTAAGAAGCCTAAAGCGGTACAATGTTCTTCCAACTTCAAAATATGCATCGGGAGTTCCGTTTACAAGGACAGTATCACCCAGGTAACCATACATCATTTCACTTGTGCCGGGCGAATAAGTAAACTGCGGGGAGTTAGCCGTTCTTCTATCCTGTATGCAAAGCGGGACATCATAATTTCCTGAAGGCAGGTTGAAGTTCTCAGAAGGATCAGTAACAATAAAGAATCCTGCAAATCCTTTATAAACTTGTTTAGCTGTAATCATATCACCATGCGAGTGGTAGAAATATGTACCAGCCCTGTTAATGACAGGGAAAGTATAAGTTTTAGAACCGCCCAAGGGAACAGCATCTTTTGGATGCCCATCCATAATTTCAGGAACTGATAGACCATGCCAGTGTACGGTAGTTGGTTCGTTTACATTATTTACAAAATTCGCAGTAAAGGTTTGCCCTTTTTGTATAACAACAGATGGCGCAGGAAAAGAGCCGTTAACGGCAATTACCTGAGTTGTCGCAGCTGGCAATGGCCACACTTGCACATTTGATTCAGCGAGCGTCATAGTTCCTCCATTTGTAAAAACGGGAGGAAACCTTAGTGGATTGCCCACCAGTTCGGTAAGTATTGCATTTCCTTTATCATTTGCAAAGAATTGTAAAGGTTTAGGAAGCGTTAAGATGACCCCGGCTTGTAAAGCCCTTAACAGCATTTCGCGTCTATTCATGAATCTCTCCAGTTAAATATGTAATTGTGCAAATTTACTAAAAAATCGTCTCAACAACAAACCTGGGCTCTTGACTTAATATGAGTTAAAACAAGTACAATTAATTCTTTTGTTTTTTCATTTTCGTGAAAATGTTCTTTACGGTATCGAGATTATCTTTATTAACAAGAACAAGGATTGTATCACCTTCTTCAAGTATTGATCCTCCACTAGGCACAACATAATCGTTATCTCTATAAATAACTGTTATCAAACTTTCAGGTGGAAGGTTCAGTTCTGCCAGCGTTTTGCCTACAACTTGCGAGTTTTCGGGTATGATCAGATCAAGCAAATCATTGTTGGTCTTAACAGAATCGGTCATTTCAATTAGAATGCGCTTTTCCGTGACATCCTTGCCGCGAACGCGGAAAAACCTCGCCGCAAGCGGGATTGACCATCCTTGAATCAAAGCCGAGGTAAGTGTGATAAAAAAAACAAGATTGAAAATATAAGGACCTATTTCAAGACCTGCTGTCAACGGAAAAGTTGCGAGAATGATAGGAACTGCACCCCTAAGTCCTACCCACGATACAAAACCTTTTTCCCGAAGCTTTAATCCTGATCTAACCAAAGAGATAAATACGCCAATTGGTCTGGCAAGAAATATCAGTACTGCAGAGAGAATTAACCCGATACCAATTATATTGTACAACTGAGAAGGATATACCAGCAGACCAAGAGTTAAGAACATGAGTATCTGTCCTAGTAATGCAAGTCCGTCGAAAAATCTGATAAGTGATTTCTTTTGTATGAATTCATTGTTGCCCAGCACAACTGCACAGATATAGACAGCAAGGATTCCACTGGCATGAAGCGATGCTGCTGCTGCATATACGAATACTGCAGCCGCTATTGCAAATACAGGATAAAGACTTGGGTAAGAAAATTTGAACTTATTAAAAGCAAATGCCAGTACATGTCCTGAGCCATAACCGATTATTGCACCCAAACCCAACTGCATGACAAGGAACAAAAAAGTTTTAAGGAATGAAACTTCTTCAGTTTGCAGGACCTGGATCAGAATAATTGTTAGGATAATTGCTGTAGGGTCGTTGCTTCCGGACTCAAGCTCAAGCAAGGGCTTCATCTTCCCCTTTAAGCTTGTCCCTCTTGCTCTTAACGAAGAGAAAACTGCTGCTGCATCTGTTGAGGAAATTATTGCTCCAATCAGAAAGCCTTCAATCAGCGTTAAACCAAGAAAATAATGTATGAATAAACCCATTACAACTGTTGTTACTAATACACCAACTGTAGAGAGGCTGAATGCGCTCCACATAATTGGCTTAACTTCCCTCCACTTTGTTTCAAGTCCACCGGAAAATAATATAAATACCAAAGCAACCATACCAACATACTGGGCAAGGTAAACATTATCAAAATAGATCTTTCCAGGTCCATCAGAACCGGCAAGCATGCCGACTGCAAGGAATAGGACAAGCGAGGGAAGCCCGAGATTTTCGGAAAGCTTCGATATAGAGATACTGATAAGGATAAGTACCGAAATTACAAGCAGTATGTACTCAAATGCTATCAATAATATAAGTTAATACGTACGGGGAAAAGATTAAATGTAAATAAAAAAGGCGTTCGATTTGAACGCCTTTGAAATTTTGAATTCTAAAATTCAATGCTTTTTATCTTTTGGAGGGTATGGATCATTGCCATAACTGTCTTTGTCCATAATTTTACCATCTTTGCCATGAATTATTAATTCAGATTTATTATTCCGGGCAATACCTCTTGCAATTATTAATGCCTTATTTTTCGTATCTGTGATAACCGTAAACTTTTCATTCCCTTCTCCCTTGACTGCCCAACCCCCACCCAATGGAACAACATGTTGATTTTTCTTTGCCATTTGTTTTCTAATTAAATTTATTCTAACAAAATTCTGTATATACTTTTTATATTGCTTATGATTTTGCTTATGTCTTTCCTTTTAAGCACTGAATTTAAGTATCGAAATTCAGGATTCCATATTAATATTGATGTCCACTCATTAAGTGTTCTTGTCTTTATATCATATTCTTTACCACTTATGGTTAACAATTTCGGTAAATCATGTGTTTTGAAATCGCTTAATGAAGTAACAGAAGTGAATCTAATCTTTACTTTACTTTGATAACTATTTAACTCGCTTTTTGATTCCGGGAATCCATTTGAAAATTTAAAAATCTTGCATATATTATATTTTAATAATAATTCAATTACATATCCACCCAAATAAAAGGCACCTTGGTATCTCCGATTTTTCAATAGAACTTCTGCATCTTTCAATCGTTTCTTGGCTAATTCCCTTAAATCTTTCCTGGAAATCATCTCAAATTATTCTCTAAGCCTCTTTCCCATGGCAATTTTTATACTTCTTGCCGCTGCCGCAGGGACAGGGGTCGTTTCTGCCAACTTTGGGCCCAACTTTGATAGGGATCTTCTTTGTATTATCACCGGGCTGATTCTGCAGGTTATCAGATTGTTCCGGGGTCATTTTGAGTCCCGCTCCAT
The DNA here is from genome assembly GCA_019912545.1 of Ignavibacteria bacterium. Taxonomy (GTDB): domain Bacteria; phylum Bacteroidota; class Ignavibacteria; order Tepidaquicellales; family OLB5; genus OLB5. Next base: position 11,366 of record JAIOIK010000058.1, read on the forward strand.
CAGCACTTGCCTTACTGGTAGTCATTCTTTGCGGAAGTCTTTGCCTTTGCTGCGGCACAGCTACCTGCTTTTCCTGCGTAGTAAACTTAAACACAAAGTTGATTACATCTTTGCTTATATCTTCAAGCATCTGAACAAATAATCCGAAGCCGTCCTTTTTATACTCAATTAAAGGATCTTTCTGTCCATACGCGCGGAAGTTGATACCCTCTTTCAGGTCATCCATTTCCCTAAGGTGCTCTTTCCACTTATCATCAATTACAGTAAGCATAGCAAAACGCTCGATCTGAGCTATCAGGTCAATTCCATATTTTTCTTCTTTGCGTTTATAATTTTCATGTACTAAATTAAAAATATATTCTTCAAGTCCCTTTTCGCCAAGTGATTGAAATTTCTCAGGAGTAAGCTCCATCAAAACCATAAAAGTCCTTTGTATCTCATCACGCAATCCGTTATAGTCGCCTTCGGGGTAGTATTTTGCGACAGTGTTTTCAACATAAGTCTTAGCCATATCAAAGATCTCATCTTTGATACGCTCTCCCATCAGCGCCTGTCTTCTTCTATCATAGATAACTTCTCGCTGCTGGTTCATAACGTTATCATACTCAAGCAGTCTTTTGCGTATGCCGAAGTTATTTTCCTCAACTTTCTTCTGTGCGCGCTCTACAGAGCTGGTTATCATCGAGTGCTCAATGGCTTCGCCTTCTTCGATGCCAAGTTTTTCCATTACACGGGAGATTCTTTCACTGCCGAAAAGCCTCATCAGGTCATCTTCAAGGGAGAGGAAGAACTTAGAACTTCCCGGATCACCCTGCCTGCCTGCACGTCCGCGAAGCTGCCTGTCTATACGGCGCGCTTCATGACGCTCTGTACCAATAATATGCAAACCACCAAGATTTGCAACACCGGGTCCTAATTTTATATCAGTTCCTCGGCCTGCCATATTAGTAGCAATTGTAACTGCTCCTTTAAGTCCGGCATTCTGAATGATCTGAGCTTCACGCTGATGCTGTTTTGCATTTAACACTTCATGCGGCACGGTTTTGCGTTTCAGCATTCTGGATAGTGTCTCGGAAACTTCCACTGATGTTGTACCAACCAGCACCGGCCTGCCTATACCTCTCATCTTTTCAATCTCGCCAATTACAGCATTATATTTTTCGCGCTTGGTTTTATAGACAACATCATTTACGTCATCGCGGATACAATCTTTATTTGTCGGGATAACTACAACATCAAGCTTATAAATATCAAGGAACTCACCTGCTTCAGTTTCAGCAGTACCCGTCATACCTGCAAGCTTCTTATACAACCGGAAGTAGTTCTGCAAAGTGATTGTTGCAAGTGTTTGGGTGTCCTTTTCAACATGCACGCCCTCTTTTGCCTCAATTGCCTGGTGAAGTCCTTCTGAATATCTTCTGCCCGGCAGTACACGTCCGGTGAATTCATCTACGATCATGATCTTGTTATCCTGTATCACATACTCTACGTCATTTTCATATAATGCGTATGCACGTAGTAATTGTTGAACAGTATGGATACGATCGCTTCTCAGAGAATACAATTCCGCAAGATCATCCTTTTTCTTTTGCTTATCCTGTTCATTCAGAGCTTCATCATTTTCAATTTGAGCAATTTCAGTTCCCATATCCGGCAATACAAAGAAATCCTTATCTTCATTGCCGGAAGTCAGAAATTCACGCCCTTTTTCGGTCAAATCTATAGAGTGCGCCTTTTCATCAATTGCAAAATACATTGCATCATCGATCTCAGGCATCCTTTTTGAATTATCGCGCAGGAATTCAATTTCAGTTTGCTGCTGAAGAGTTTTATTTGAGGGTTCACTGAATATCTTCAGCAATTTCTTATTTTTAGGGAAACCTCTTTGCGCTCTGAGAAGAGCTATTCCGGCTTCATGAATCTCTTCTTTTGAAGCTGCACTGCCTTTATTAATTACAGCTTCAGCTTCGCCAACATACTTGGCAATAAGGCTCTTCTGGGCGTCGACGATCCTTTTAACGCGAGGATTCATCTCATCGAACTTATGCTCACTAAGCTCGACCGCACCTGATATTATGAGCGGAGTTCTAGCTTCATCAATAAGAACGGAGTCAACTTCATCCACGATCGAATAGTTATGACCTCGCTGAACCATAAACTTCTTATCAACAACCATATTATCGCGCAGGTAATCAAAACCAAACTCATTATTTGTACCGTAAACTATATCGCAGGCATATGCATCTCTTCTTTTATCATTATCAATATCATTAAGTATAACTCCAACGGTCAACCCATGGAATTTGAAAATTTCTCCCATCCATTCGCTATCTCGTTTTGCAAGGTAATCATTAACCGTAATAATGTGTACGCCTTTTCCGGGGAGTGCATTTAGGTATATAGGCAATGTCCCAACAAGCGTTTTACCTTCACCAGTTGCCATTTCGGCAATCTTACCCTGGTGTAGCACCATTCCGCCAATTAACTGAACGTCAAATGGTATCATATCCCAAATTACGCGGTTGCCTGAGGCCATCCACTCTTTTCCAACAAGTCTGCGGCATGTATCCTTAACAACTGCAAATGCCTGGGGCAGGATCTCGTTGAGAGTGTCTTCAATTAACTCATCAAGTTCAATTTCATGAGTTTCAAGCTCATCATAAATAACTTTTCTTTCTTCATGAGTAATATCAGTTGTCAGTTTTGCTCTTAGCTCTGCAATTTTTTCTTCATGCTCCTGAGTATTCATTTTTATCAGGTCTTTGAACTCATGAGTTTTTGCCCTTAGCTCGTCGTCACTTAGATTTTTATACTCCTGATAATATGCATTAATCTCCTCAACTACCGGCAGCAGTTCTTTTACATCTTTTTCATGCTTAGACGGGAATATTTTCTTTAAGAATTTAAACATAATTTAATTTATCCTAATCGTGATAAAGCGGACCTGTTAAACATAAACAGGCTTCCTTCATATCTTTTAATTTATTTTATTTCCATTTAATACTGCATCCCATGTTTGGGATAATTTCGAAATCAATTTCTTTGTTATCCAAAAGGCGATTGATTGCCATTTGTAACTCTTTACGGGTTACTTTGGTTTCATCTTTCCAGTTATCATCAATTCTTCCCCTGTATTTCAAGATCCTGTTCTCATCATACAGATAAATATCGGGAGTGCAAACTGCATCATACGCCATTGCAGTCTCCTGAGTGTCATCCCTTAAATAAGGGAATACAAAAGCCTTTTCTGCAGCACGTTTCTTCATTTCATCAAAAGAATCTTCCGGATGAGTTTCTTCATCATTTGAATTTATGCAAACCAGAGCAAAAGATTCAGATGAATATTGCTTTGCAATCTCATTTATTCTGCCCTCAACAGCCTTAACATAAGGACAGTGGTTACAGCTGAATATTATGCAAAGAACTTTCTTATCCTTGAAATCATCAAGCGAATAATATTTATAGTCAACTCCTTTAAGATTGAAAGGAATTGCCTTTGAACCAAGTTTCAAAATTTCGGGCGATACAGGCATAATCTAATCAACAATTTGCAATGAGAAATGAGCAATATTACTTATTCAAAATCTTATCAAATTCATGTTCAAACTTAGTATGATCATATTTATCGTAACAAATGGTTTTGAAGCCAAATTTTTCTGCTGCCATACAGTTTTCCGGAAGATCATCTATGAACAATGATTCTTTTGGATCTGCGCTCAGGAGAGTAATTGTCCTTTCGTAGATTTCGTCATCCGGTTTTAATGACTTTAATTCATATGATAAAGCAAATTTATCAAGCAAGTTAACATAATCATATTTTTTCTTAATATATTCAAAATGCAGAGGACTGGTATTAGAAAGTAAATACATATTATGTTTTTCCCCGGCATCTAGCTTACGCACTAAGCTGCTCATTTCCGGTATTTCCGTAAACATGTCATTAAAAGAACCTGTGAATTCATCATCACTCATTTTCAGTCCAAGGCCATTGCGGCATTTTTCAATAAACTCGGCAGTTGTAATCTCGCCTGCTTCATATCCAAGCAGGCGGTAATTACCTCCTTTGAAAAATTTCAAGTAAGCATCTTTGCTTACTCCATTTGTACAGATCGCATTTATGAATCTTTCATATTCTACGTTTACCAGAACATTTCCTAGATCAAAAATTATGTTCTTAATCACTTAGCACAAACTCTTTCCAGCTCAAGCATTTTGCGTTTCATCGGTACTCCTCCTCCGAAACCACCGATCGAGCCGTCTTTTGCGATCACTCTTTGGCAGGGTATGATGATCGGAACAGGGTTTAATGCGCAGCATGTAGCTGCCGCACGCACTGCATTTTTATTACCGGCTAATTCTGCAAGTTCTGAATATGAAATAGTCTTCCCATATTTTACTTTCGAGAGTGCAACCCAAACTTTCGTCTGGAAAAAGGTACCCGTCAGAAAAACTCTAAGATCGAAATTCTTGCGCTTACCGGCAAAGTATTCAAGAATTTGCGATACTTCCTTCTTTAATTTAGCTTTAGATTGACTAATGTCATCATCAAAAGATTCAGAAAGAAGCTTTTTGAAAGCAACAGGTTTGTTATTAAGATCGACATAACAAATACCTTTATCTCCCTTAGCTATCCAGAAAGTCCGTTTTAATAACGGAACGTAAAAATCAGTAAAATATATCATTTTTTTTATAAAACCCTGTAATTTACTAATAAATAAGGAGAAATTTAAGACATAAAAAAGCCACCCCAGCTAAACTGAGGTGGCTTATGCATCAGTAATATTGATACTATTTAACTAATATCATTTTCTTTGTAACCCTGTAATCTCCAGCCGCTATTGTGTAAAAATAAATCCCGCTTGAAAATCCTGAAGCATTCCAAGCAATCTTATATTGTCCCAGATTTACATATTCATCAAGAAGAACTTCAATCTCTTTTCCGCTAACATCAAAAACAGATATCTTAACAAATGATGCCTTCGGAATATCAAATCTTATGGAAGTTGATGGATTAAACGGATTAGGATAATTTTGTGAAAGTACATAAACATTCGGTACAACATTAGAGATTGGCTCAATTGCACTTACTTTCGAATATCTTAGAGTATAAAAACCTGTATTAGTGCCGGTAAATTTCATAGAACCGGTTACAAAAATTTTATCTGTGTCCTGAACTGCAATCCCCGAAGCATAATCGTTAGAGCTTGCAGAACCATTTTCTCTCTGTTCCCATCCAAAGTCCCCGTTTCCTCTGTATGAAACAGTCAGGTAATCCATGCCTGTCCCTGAGCCCATACTTGTTCCGGTAACATAAACATTCCCTGAAACATTATCAACGGTTATAGAAGACGGAAAATCATTTCCTGTATTTGAAGTCCTTTTTGCCCATTGCTGAACCAAAGATGAGTTATATTTTACTGTAGCATAATCATATGCAGAACTAACTCCTGTACTATTACCGGTTACATATACATTATTAAGGTTATCAATTGTCATCGCGGTAATCTGATCAATATTAGAAGCTGTTCCGTCATAAATTGCTGCTGCAAGGCTGTCTCCGCTTGATGCATTGTATTTAATGGTTATGAAGTCCTGATTTGTACCGGGTCTAAAACTATACCCGCCTACAAATACACTTGAAAATGAATTATCCAAAACTACTGCAATTCCTTCATCAAAATAATTAGAGGTACCATTATGCTTTTTAGCCCAGGCGACAGTACCGTTGCTGTTTATCTTCAAACTAAGTATATCATCTGTAGTAGCTACTCCTGTTCCCGACTTCCCCGTTATATATGCATTTCCAGATCCGTCAGCTTTTACAGAACGGGCTTCATCAAAAATATTAGAAATCCCTCCGCTGTAAACTGATGGCCAGCCGCTTGCCATATTACCGCTTGCATCATACTTGAGCGTGGTAAACTTCTGAGCTCCACCAACGTCGCTTCTTCCAGTAACATATACATTTCCTGATCCGTCAACAGCAACAGAAAATCCATAATCACCGCCATTGCCGGTACCATTATATGTTTTCAACCATAAACGCGTGCCACTAGCAGCATCATACTTAATTGTAATAATATCTCTGCTTGGCGTAAAAGAATAACCGGTAACATAAACGGCGGTGTTATCACTTGTAATTGAATATACCTTATCGTCCATTGCACCGGAATATCTGTTTACCCATAAAGTATCTCCATTAGATGGGTCATACCTTAAAGTAACTATATCTGTACCGGTACCTGTTCCAGCACTCCATCCTGTAACAAAAACCATTCCGGAAGAATTCAAAGAAACCCCAACTGATGAATCCTGAATAACGGAAGGACCATTATATTTCTTTGCCCAAATTGTGCTGGGCTGAGAAAATAAATCGTTATGGAAGCCAACAAGAATAAATGAAATGAGTAATATGTAGAGAATATATTTCTTCATATAATTATTATTTAGATTACAATGCTGATTAACACAAAATACTTTAAATATGGTATGTTTACAATACCGTTTACACGGTAGCAACATTCTAATTATGTCGATTAAAGCTAAATATTGTAATTTCTTATTTAATAACATAGTTAATTAATATCGCTATGTCAATAAATATTTCAGTTAATTATTGTAGCTATACGCTGGACTGTAATAGTTGGTACATACTAATGAAAGTTTTATTTAACAAATAAAAATAGTAAATTTGAATAATAAATACTAACGAGAATTGAAATTAAAGATCATCTTTTTCATACTGATTCTGTCATCAGCCGTGTTTCTTCTTACTCTGCTTAACAATAATACAAATTCTTATTCAACCATAGAAGTTTCTTCTCAAAAGCAGATTGACTTTAAACAGCCTGCCAGCCGGATTGTATCAAAGAAATTGAATGAAATGTCTCTCAAAGAAAAGATTGCACAAATGGTGATCTCAAGTACGGTTCCGGAAAACTTTAATGAAGACTCAAATGAATTTAAAAAATTAGAAAAACTTTGTTCAAAGAACAAAGTGGGCGGATTTATCTTCTTTAAGGGCACAACAACTGATTATGCAAGGCTTTCAAATAAACTACAGGGCCTCTCAGACATTCCGCTTTTGATATCTTCCGATTTTGAGAGAGGAATAAAAATGCGCGTTACAGATGGAGTGCTTTTCCCAAATGCTATGGCAATTGGCGCTGCTGATAATCCAGAACTAAGTTATAAAATAGGACTTGAAATAGCTCGTGAAACAAGGCTCATTGGTGTTCACCAAAATTACTCCCCTGTTTGCGATGTAAACAATAATCCAAACAATCCTATCATCAATGTCAGGTCTTTCGGAGAAGACCCAAAGCTCGTTTCGAGAATGAGCCAAAGTATGATAAAGGGACTCCAGGACGGGAAAGTAATAGCAACTGCAAAACACTTCCCGGGACATGGCGATACAGAGATTGATTCTCATAACGATCTGCCGATGCTTAATTTCTCGATGGATAGGCTCAGCAGCATCGAGCTCGTTCCTTTCAGAAATGCAATAGAGCATAATGTAATGTCGGTAATGATAGCACACCTTTCATTTCCGGAACTGGAGTCTCAGGCAAATATTCCGGCATCGCTCTCTCCAAACATAGTGCAGGGTTTACTTATTGATAAAATGGGTTTCCAGGGGCTTGTTGTTACCGACGCACTGAATATGAAAGGAATCACTAAATACTTTTCAACCGCAGAAGTAGCAGTTATGTGCGTAAATGCAGGAATTGATCTTATATTAATGCCGTTAAACGAAGAGACTACTATTGATGCTATCGAAGCGGCAGTATTGAATGGCTCAATCTCTGCAGAAAGAATCGATCGCTCCGCAGAAAAAATACTGAAGGCAAAAGAGTGGCTGGGCTTATTCGAAAACAGGATGATCCAGGATGCCGATGTTTACAAGAATATCAACACGCCTGAAGCAAGCAGTCTTTCTCAGCAAATTGCAGATGAATCGATTACACTGGTCAAGGATGAAAACGGAGTATTGCCTTTTAGAAATGCTATTGGCAAGAGTACTGCTGTAATAACAATTAGTGAAGGCGGTGAACAGGATAATACCGCGTTTCTAAGTTCCGTTATCCCCGATTATTTTAACTCAGCAGTATATTTTTCAGCTAATACAAATTCTGCCGATGCAATGCTTGAAAGTAATATCGAATCTCTTGCAAATACTGAACAAGTGGTAATTGCTGTATATGCCAAAGTCAGATATGGAACAGGAAAGATCTCGATTTCACAAAAGAATATTGAAATTATAAACAGAATAAAAGGCCTGAATAAAAATATCGTGATTATTTCATTCGGGAATCCGTATTTACTTAAGGAATTTCCTGAAGTACCTGCTTATATATGCGCCTATGGTGATTCAGATGTATCAATTAATGCCGCGCTAAAGGCAATAACTGGTGCAATAAAATTTAAAGGCAAGCTTCCTGTATCAATAACAGATCAGTATAAGTTTGGCGCAGGAATTCTTAAGTAACTTATAATACTTTAGATTTTCCCATTATTTTTACGCATTTAGCCATTATGCTTCAAGTTATGCTGCCTCAAGCAAATACCAAAAAAGTCAGAGAACTTTTGTGCAATTCGCAGCAAATATTTTTCATTTTAAATCTTACGTTTGCAATTGGCATAATAACATGATCTTCAAGCATTTGAAATATCGTATAATTGATTTATATTTGTATATCTCAATTTAATACAGGAAGGAATCAACTTATGAATAACAGGTTCAAACTAATAATTGTTTTAACCGTGTTTATATTCGCTGCATCATTATACCTGGTCGGCTGTGTAAACTATGATCAGAAAACCACAATCAAAGTAGACGGTTCAGGTTCAATGAAGATTCACTACTGGTCCGGCATGAAGAATTTCTCAATGGGTACAACTCTTGGTAAATTTGAGTTTGATGAATCTAAGACCAAAGATAAGTATAAAAGCGGAAACACAGATGTAACAAGCATAAAGGTTGAAGATAATCTTGATGACTCAACTAAACACGTCCGCATTGAGCTGACTTTCAAAGATATAAATAAACTTTCCGATGCCAAGGGATTTGAAAGTGCAAAGGCAACATGGAAAGAAGTTTCAGACGGCATGGAGCTGAAATATACTCTATTAAAGGATACTTCGGCTGCTTCACAAATGAGCGCAACAGACTACAAAGTTACATATGAATTTACTATGCCATCAGAGATTGTTTCAACAAACGGAACGAAAGATGGAGAAACAGTAAAGTATAATTATACTCTTGCAGATCTTGGCAAAGATCTAGAAATGACAACGGTCGTTAAGAAACCAAAAGGAAAGCTCTGCGGCATAATCGGCATGGCTATGGGTACAATGCTTATTGGTTTTGCTTATTACACTCAGAAAAAGAAAAAGAAATAATTTAACAAACATATTATCGCGTTAATATTGCGCGTAATAATTTACTAACCAAAATATTTTAAAAGCCATGAAAAACTCAATTTTCACTTTCATTGTTTTATTTGCAGCAGCAGTTTTTTGCAGTAATTCATATTCACAAGATGATAATATGAAGAAATGGATGGACTATATGACGCCGAGCGACATGCATAAAATGCTTGCCAAAGGAACCGGTAGCTGGAATATGAAAACCACATTCTGGATGGCGCCCGGAAGTGAACCAATGGTATCTGAAGCCACAGCTACAGGTGAAATGGTAATGGATGGCAGATATTTGATAAGTAAAGTAAAAGGCAATATGATGGGTATGCCGTTTGATGGGATGTCAGTTGAAGGTTATGATAATGCCGCTAAATTATTTATGACAACATGGATTGATAATATGGGTACTGGAATAATGTACATGACAGGCAAATGGGAGGAATCATCAAAGACAATAAACTATACAGGTAAAACTGTTGACCCGATGACAGCGAACTGGATTGATGTAAGGCAAGTTGTCACTTTCAACAGTGACGGTACGACCACTATGCTAATGTATGGCCCCGGACCGGATGGAAAAGAATTTAAGACTATGGAAATTTTGAGTACAAAGCAGTAAGGAAAATTTGCTGATCTTCCCCCTGTTATTATTCTGTAACAGGGGGTTTTTTATTCTTTGAAAGTTATGATATATTCAACACCGTTTTTGTTAATTAACTCGATCTTTGCAGAAAGCTGCGATACGAGTGTTTTGACTATCATGAGCCCCAGAGTATCAGGTTTATCAAATTCGTAACCTTCAGGAAAACCGGCCCCATTATCCCTTATCGACAATCGAAAATTTCCATTCTCTTTTTCAAGGTCTATTGTTATTTCTGCGTTATCATAATCGCTGAATGCATATTTAAGGCTGTTACTCACAAGCTCATTAATTATTAACGAGCATGGTATTGCCTTATCAACAGAAAGCTCAATATTATTGTCAGCAATATTGAATCTGACGCGATTTGTCCTTCCATCGTAAAGCTCTACCAAGCGGCCAATCAATTCATTGGCACTTGATCTAAAATCAATATGTTCCAGATCGTCAGATTTATACAGCATTTCGTGAATTGCAGCCATTGACATTATCCTGCTCTGCGATTCTTCGAATATAAGTTTCATGTCCTTATCCTTGATCTTTCTCGATTGCAGCATCAGCAAGCTTGATATGACCTGGAAATTATTCTTCACACGATGGTGAATTTCTTTGATCAGGAGTTCTTTTTCCTGCAAAGCTATCCTGAGATTTTCTTCGGCAAGTTTCTTTTCATGAATATCTTCATCTATTTCAATTACTATTTTACTTTTTGGGTCTTTTCCTTTGACTACATATGTGTTATACCATTTATAATTGCTGTCAATTCTGCTATTCATTCTAAGTTCGCGATGAAACCCCAGGCTTCCGGTGATTTCCTTTTTCAGCTCATCCGAAGAAAGATCAAGATCATCCGGATGAACTGAGAAATATTTGTCTTCTTCTACCAGCTGCATCAGTTCATCGATATTACCACTATCAACTCCAATTGCATTGTAAAATGCGGAGTTTGCATAAAGGATTTTTCCGCTTTCCCAAATAGAAATATTTGTCGGTATGGATTCAAGAAGATTCCACAAAAGACTTTCTTCGGGTAATTTCTTATGTGAAACCAGGTATTCTGAAAGCGGGTCTATAAAGGCAAGATTTTCAATCATTTTTCATTTTTTTGGGGCATTAAAATGTTAAAGTAATTTAACTTGAAATTATGCTTATAAGTATAACTGGTAAAAGTGATTATAGGATTACAAGCACTGGTATCTACCGTTAAAAGAGTATAATTCAAAACTTTGTTCTGAAAATTGACGCACTATTCTGCAATCCAAACTTCATTGAGACTTAAATCACTTATCGGTATATTTGTATTCCGCAATAAACTGAATATTTCACTTTATAATAGCGTGTATAAACGCCAATTTTCAAACTTGGCTGGACTCAAAATGAACAGCAGAGAATGTCAAAATCTTAAAAATTTCAAGGTTTTCAAAGAAATTAAGTATTGGCATTTTTTTATGTTCGCAGTTCTTTTAACAATTCACGGGCAGATGCTGGCTCAGCAAAAGTCATATGATTTTTCAGCCATAGATAGGATGATTGAAGGCGGAATTCAGTCTCAGGCATACCCATCGGCCGTTCTTGTAATAGGTAATTCAAAAGGGATACTTTATCAAAATGCATATGGCAGGTTAACTTATGAGGAAAGTTCCGCAGCAACAACAATGCGTACTATATATGATCTTGCTTCGGTGACAAAGGTGATTGCGGCAACTTCGGCAATCATGAAGCTTTATGATGAGGGCAGGATCGATCTCAATGCATCTGTTGCCGCATACATCCCTGAATTCAGCAGCAATGGCAAAGAAGATATAACTGTCATGAATCTTTTGCTTCACAATTCCGGATTAACTGCATGGACTCCGTTTTACCAGGATTCCGAAATGGATTCACCGGCAAAAGTTAAAAATGCCATCTATAACTGCACCAAAGAATATACAACAGGATCAAGAACGCTTTACAGCGATTATAACGCTTTCCTGCTGGGAGAAATAGTTTATAGGATATCCGGAAAACAGCTTGATAAATTTTGCAGGGATAATATTTTTGTTCCGCTTAATATGACCGATACATATTTCCTTGTCCCGCTTTCTGAAGATTACCGTATTGCCCCGACAGAAAACGATACATATTGGCGCAATACTCTTTTGAAAGGATACGTTCATGATGAATTGGCTGCAATACTTGAAGGTGTTTCCGGAAATGCAGGGTTATTTTCAACGGGCCCTGATCTTTTCAAATACATGCAGATGATACTTAACAATGGAGTATATTACGATGAAAGAAAATCTAATGCAATCGCAGATACTTTATTCAGCGCTCAAACAGTAGAATTGTTCACAGCTAAGGCAACAGGACTTGGCTACAGCAACACTAGAGCTCTTGGCTGGGAAACAAAGCCTGAGCCAACCAAGTACCCGCCGCCATGCGGTTATAAATTTTCTAACAATTGTTTTGGTCATACGGGGTACACGGGTACATCTGTTTGGTGTGATAGGGAAAAAGACCTGGTAGTGGTCTTCCTCACCAACAGGGTTTACCCTACACGGGGTAATGAAGAAGTTCGCAGTATCCGCCCGAAGATCCACGATGAAGCTTGCAGAATACTTGGATATTGAAAATTTGGAATGCCTCAGAATAATTTTGTAACAATTAATGAATCAATTTAACCAATACCGCATAATGCGGTCATAACAGGATAATAAACAATAATGAAGCCGTTTAAGAACGAACCGTTTACAGATTTTACAAAAAAGAAAAACGAAGCAAAGTTCAAACTGGCCCTTGAAAAGGTCTATAGTGAACTTGATAAAGAATACCCTTTAATTATCGGAGGAGAGAAAATATTTACCGAAGATAAACTGATTTCTATCAATCCTTCTAATACAAGCGAAGTGATCGGGAGAGTTTCAAAAGCAACCCCCGATCTTGCAAACCGCGCTGTTGAGACAGCTAACGAAAAATTTGGAGAGTGGAGATACATCCCTGCGAAAAAAAGAGCTTCATATCTTTTTAAAGCCGCTGCGATAATGCGCAAAAGGAAATTTGAGTTTGCCGCATGGATGGTTTACGAAGTATCAAAAAACTGGGCCGAGGCTGATGGCGATGTTGCAGAGGCAATTGACTTCATGGAGTTTTATGCTAGAGAAATGCTCCGTTATGATAAAGGTACAAAGCTTGTTAAGATAAAAGGCGAAGAAAACAGGCAAAGATACATTCCCCTGGGAGTTGGAGTAGTAATACCGCCGTGGAATTTCCCGCTTGCTATACTTGTTGGCATGACTACCGCCGCTCTAGTAACAGGTAATACTGTCGTTCTAAAGCCATCGAGTGATTCACCCGTAATTGCCTATAAATTTATGGATCTGCTTGAAGAAGTAAAGCTTCCGGCAGGTGTAGTGAACTTTTTACCGGGCTCAGGCGGGCTTATCGGCGATATACTTGTTGAGCATCCGCTTACAAGATTTGTTTCTTTCACAGGTTCAAGGGAAGTCGGGCTTCGTATAAATGAATTGGCTGCAAGAACCCAGCCCGGCCAGAAATGGATCAAGAGGGTTACTGCTGAAATGGGCGGAAAAGACTCAATTGTTGTTGATGATGATATCAAATCAATTGATGATGCCGCTGCGGGAGTAGTATCCTCGGCATTTGGGTATCAGGGCCAGAAATGCTCTGCATGTTCGCGTGTAATCGTATCAGAAAAGATCTATGATAAATTCATTGACCTGCTTGTTGATAAAACTGCAAACATTAAAGTTGGCAGTGCAGAGACAAATCCCGGAATGGCAGCAGTAATAAATAAGAAATCAGAAGACAATATCCTAAACTATATCCAAAAAGCGCAGGAAGAAGGCGGAAGAGTTGTAATTGGTGGGAGCAAATCCGATAGCAAAGGCTTTTACATCCAGCCGACAATTATTGCCGATGTAAAGCCAAATGATACGATAGCACAGGAGGAAATTTTCGGCCCCGTACTTGCTGTAATAAAGGCAAGTGATTTTGAAGAAGGTCTTAATATAGCAAACAATACTGAGTATGGCCTAACAGGCGCGGCTTATACAAAGAACAAAAAGAAACTTAAAAAAGCTGCGAATGAATTTTTTGTCGGTAATCTTTACCTGAACAGAAAATGTACCGGCGCACTGGTTGGAGTTCACCCATTTGGCGGATTTAACATGAGCGGCACATGCTCTAAAGCCGGGGGGTTTGATTACCTTCTTCTATTTATGCAGGCGAAAATAGTTGCTGAAAAGAAGTAGAAATTAATAATGTGAGCACCGCTATCTAAAAGCAGCGGAGCAGGATGTTATGAGTAAAACCTACGATGTAATTATTGCCGGAGCAGGGATAGTTGGCCTTGCATCAGGGCTGAAGATACTGGAATACAATCCGAAATGCTCGCTTCTGATTATTGAAAAAGAAAGCGGGCCGGCAAAGCATCAAACAGGCAACAACAGCGGGGTAATACACTCAGGGATATACTATAAGCCGGGCAGCCTGAAAGCACAAAACTGTATTCATGGATATAATCTTCTGCTTGATTTCTGCAGGAAAGAAAACGTCCCGTTTGAAATTTGCGGAAAGGTCATAGCAGCAACAACTCAAAGTGAAATTGCATCATTGGATAGTATTTTCGAAAGAGGAATTGCAAATGGGCTGGATAAGATCAGAATGATAGACAGGGATGAGCTGAAGGAATTAGAGCCGCATGCTGCAGGAGTAAAAGGGATTCACGTTCCATACACGGGTATAATTGATTACAAGGCTGTCTCAGAAAAATACAAAGAAAGAATTGAATCTGCAGGCGGAGAGTTTATCTTTAATGAGAAGATAACATCCGTTTCAGGTTCTACATCAGCAAACGAAGTTGTTACGGGTAATCGTTCTTTCAAAGCAGAAGTATTTATCAACTGCTGCGGACTTCAATCTGATGAAGTTGCCCGGCATACAGGCGATTCAATTAACACAAGAATAATCCCGTTCAGAGGTGAGTATTACAAACTTAAGAACGAGAAGAGATGGCTGGTTAAGAATCTGATCTATCCCGTGCCTGATCCGGCATTTCCTTTTTTGGGCGTACACTTTACAAGAATGATAAATGGTGAAGTTGAAGCCGGGCCAAATGCGGTGCTTGCCTTCAAAAAAGAAGGTTACAGGAGGAACAGTTTCAGCATTAAAGATACAGCTAAGACATTTTCATGGGGCGGTTTTTATAAAATTGCGGCAAAGTACTATAAAACCGGATTTGGAGAGTTTTACCGTTCATTCAGTAAAAAGGCTTTTGTTAAAGCGCTCCAAAAACTTATGCCGGAGATCACCGAAAGTGATCTTATAGAAGGCGGCTCTGGAGTTAGAGCGCAGGCTATAGATAATAAAGGACGGCTTGTTGATGACTTTCTGATAAGCAGAAAAGGGAATATTGTAAATGTTATCAATGCCCCCTCCCCTGCTGCAACATCGAGCCTGGCAATAGGTGAATATATTGCAAAATTAATATCAATCTAAATAATACATCATGAAAACATTCAAATTGATCTCAGCTTTCCTTGTTTTAGGCGCAGTGCTGAACTGCAGTAAGATATCTGAAAAAGTAGAACAAAAAGTAAACGAAAAAGTAAACGAAAAGATCGATGAGAATCTGAAGAAAGTTGATTCTACTTTAGACAGGAAATCGCTGGATTCACTTATGAAACAGCTTGATACTCTAAAGAATAAGGCTGATTCAATTATGCAGAAAAAGGATAACAGACAAACCAGAAAAACTAAATAATAAAATTGCCATGAAAAAATTACTTTTAGCTGCTCTCGTATTATCGGTCTTTGCTGCTTCATGCGGCAAAAAAAGTTCACAGGATAACAATTCTCCGGACGGAGATAAGAAGGAAGAAACAAAAGAACAGACAAAATCTACAGAACAGACAGTTAATCAGGATTCAATAAACGCTGTTAAAGAACAGAGTGCAAACAAAGAGAAAATGGTAAAGTGGGCGCTTGAGGATTCTAAAATAGTTGATGACCCTAACGGACAATTCGCTATTGAGGCCGAAGCAAGCTCAACCTATGCCCCTGAAGGCTCAGATAATACTTCGCCTTACTCGCCGGGAATGGCAGCGGGCAAACCGAATGTTGAGGTCTATTCAGATGATGGCCGGTCATGGGTTTCCAAAGAAGCAGATAGAGGTATAGAATGGCTGAAGCTTACTTTTGCTAAACCTGTAAATGCAACCGAAGTACGTGTAAGACAGAATATAGGCCCCGGAGCTATTATAAAAGTTGAGCTCATTGATACAGAAGGGAAAAGTCATATTGTATATGAAGGAGTGGACAAAACCAAGTATGAACCCGTGATGATTCAATGGTTCATAGCGAAATTTGAGAAAACTGCTTATAAAACCAAAGCAGTAAAATTGACGCTTTCAACAAATTTGGTTGACGGTTGGAATGAAATTGATGCAGTTCAATTGATTGGTGAATAATTGAAGTTATCAATTCATATGATATTGATCAGCTCGTTGATTTATTTTTCGGGCTGCGGCTTTTTTGAAAAGAAAAAGTTTGAAGATTCAGATGCATACAAAGAGCTGATGAAACACCAGGAAGAAACCGATAATAAACTGGATTCAATAAGAAAACAGAATTTTAATCAGCTAAACGATTCAGTCAATAACAGTTTCCGGAAAGACCTTGACTCACTGAAAAGAAGCACAGATTCACTTAAGAAAGAGCTTGAAAAAAGTATTGAAAATCTCAAAAATATTAAATAATAAAATCATTATTAAAAAATGAAAATACACGAATACCAGGCCAAACAGATCTTATTGAAATACGGCGTGCCTGTCCAGAACGGAATACCAATTAAGAGCATGGGCGAGTTTGACGGCGCTATTAACACACTTAAATCACACGGGATCAGCCAGTTTGTTGTTAAATCACAGATCCATGCTGGCGGAAGAGGAAAAGGAAAAGTTTATAGCCCGAATAACAGGGAAGAACTTATTCTTGATGGCGGAGTGAAATTTGTAACAGAAGTAGAAAAAGCTCGTGATTACGCACAGAAAATACTTGGCAACCTGCTTGTTACACATCAAACAGGAGCTGAAGGCAAAATAGTTCAAACCCTGTTCATAACCGAAGGATTAGATTACTCCAAGGAGTTTTATATAGGGATTTTACTGGATAGAACAGTTGGAATGAATGTCATAATGGCATCAACCGAAGGCGGAGTTGAGATCGAGAAAGTTGCGGCTGAAACTCCCGAAAGAATAATTAAAGAATGGGTCGACCCCAATATAGGGCTGCAAACATTCCAGGCAAGGCGTTTGGCTTTCGGGCTTGGCCTAAGCGGAGATGCATTCAAGAACTTCATAACTTTCATTAAAACTCTCTACAAGGCATATGAAGAAAGTGATGCATCACTTATCGAAATAAATCCAATGGCTTTGCTTAATGATAACAAAATTGTAGCTCTTGATGCGAAAATTACTCTGGATGATAACGCAATGTACCGTCACCCTGATTATCCCGCGCTGAGAGATACTAATGAAGAAGATCCGCTTGAAGTTCAGGCATCAAATTTCGACCTGAACTACGTTAAGCTGGACGGCAATGTTGGCTGTATGGTAAACGGCGCCGGACTGGCAATGGCTACTATGGATATTATCAAACTTGCAGGAGGCGAGCCTGCAAACTTCCTTGATGTTGGCGGTGGAGCTTCAAAAGAAACCGTAGAAAATGGCTTTAAGATAATTTTATCCGATCCGAATGTAAAAGCAATACTTGTCAATATTTTCGGTGGGATAGTTAGATGCGATAGGGTCGCAGGCGGTATTATAGAAGCAGCGAAAAATATTGATATACACGTTCCTGTTGTAGTTAGGCTTGCAGGCACAAATGCAGATATTGCAAAGAAAATGCTCGATGAATCCGACTTGAACATTATCAGCGCAGATGGATTCAAGGACGCTGCAGAGAAGATCACAAGAGTCTTGAGCGTTTAATTCGTGCAATTTGATAATTGTTAATTGAACCTATATCTACATAAATACGAACCGGTCATAGGCCTTGAGGTTCATGCGCAGATGAAAACGAAGAGCAAAGCTTTCTGCAAATGCTCAACTGAGTTCAGCGCTCCGCCAAATACCAATGTTTGTCCTGTTTGTTTAGGGCATCCGGGTACTCTGCCTGTGCTGAATAAGAATTTGGTTGAGTATATACTCAGGCTGGGGCTTTCGACAAATTGTAATATAAGGGAGCGTTCTATATTCGCAAGGAAGAATTATTTCTATCCTGATCTACCAAAAGGCTACCAGATATCACAATTTGATCAGCCGATCTGCGAAGGCGGGCATATTGATCTTGAAAACAAGCGTATCGGAATAACAAGAATTCACATGGAAGAGGATTCAGGTAAATCAATGCATGATTTTTCTTCTGATGAAACATTGGTTGATCTTAACAGGTGCGGAGTTCCTTTGATAGAAATTGTAAGTGAGCCTGATATACGCACATCAAAAGAAGCATTTGATTATCTGACAATACTTAAACAGCTTGTGGTTTATCTTGATATTTGTGACGGCAATATGGAAGAAGGCAGCCTGAGGTGTGATGCAAACGTATCAGTAAGACTCAAAGGGGCAGAAAAGTTCGGCACTAAATGCGAAGTTAAGAATCTTAATTCTTTTAAGAATGTAAGCGATGCGCTTGAACATGAAATCGAGAGGCAGATCGGCGTTTTGGAAAGCGGCGGCGAGATAATTCATCAGACTATGACGTATGACGCAAAGGCCAGAGTGACATCTCCAATGCGCTCAAAAGAGGAAGCTCATGATTACAGGTATTTCCCTGAGCCTGACCTGGTAACAGTAAAGATAGATGAAGATTGGAAACAAAGAGTGAAACTAAGTCTTCCCGAATTGCCGGAAGAAAAAGCAAAGAGGTTTATAGCAGACTATAATTTGCCGCAATACGATGCTGAAATATTGACCCAGAACAAAGCTATTGCTGAATATTTTGAAAAAGTTTGCAAAGGAATTGATGAATCAAGCTTCAAAACAGCCAGCAACTGGACAATGACAGAAGTGATGAGAGTCCTTAATGATGAGAATATAAGTATTGAAGGCTATTGGATAAAGGATAAAAATTTATCATCATTAATTAAATTGATTGCAGAAGGTAAAATTTCTAACAATATTGCAAAGGAAGTTTACCAGGAAATGCTTGCCGTAAAAGATGAAGAAGATCCGGGCCAGGACCCCGCGAATATTGTTAAAGAAAAGAACCTGATACAGCTTAGTGATAGCGGCGAGATAGAGAAGATCGTAAAAAAAGTGATAGAGGATAATCCAAAAGAAACAGCCCGGTATAAAGGCGGAGAAGTTAAGCTGCTCGGATTTTTTGTAGGTAAAGTGATGAAAGAATCAAAGGGTAAAGCAAACCCTCAAACAGTTAACGAATTATTAATTTCAATTTTAGGATAGATACAGATAATGTTTTATATCCTCAGGAAAACGGAGAGTTTAAAATGTCTATGAAAAAAATGGTAGTTGCAAACTGGAAAATGAATAAAGGTCTTGTGCAGTCACAGCAGTTTGCAGAAGAGTTAAAAACACAGCTTGAAAAACATAAGGTCTTAAATGCAGATATAGTTATCTGTCCCCCGTTCACTTCGCTTGATGCATTGAATAAAAGGCTGAACGGAACCAACGTCAAGCTTGGCGCGCAAAACATGTATTACGAAACGATCGGCGCATTTACAGGCGAGATCTCTGCGGGAATGCTTAAATCATGCGGCTGTGAGTATGTAATTGTTGGTCACTCAGAGCGCAGGCAGTTTTTCAATGAAACTAGTGCAATTGTGAACAAGAAAGTTTTAATGGCGCTTGATGAAGGTTTAAAGCCAATTCTCTGCGTTGGTGAAAACCTGCAGGAGCATGATGACAAGCTGACCGAGTCTGTGATTGACGGGCAAATTACTACATGCTTGGGGCATGTCAGCGTTGAAGATATCACCAATGTAACAATTGCTTATGAGCCTATCTGGGCAATCGGCACAGGTAAGAATGCAACTCCCCACCAGGCAGAAAGCGTGCACAACTTTATCAGGAAAAAGCTGAAGAAAATATACAACGAAGAAATATCTAAAAATGCGCGCATCATTTATGGCGGCAGTATATCACCTGAAAATGCAAAAGAGCTTTTTGCATCCCCATCGGTCAATGGCGGGCTTGTTGGCGGCGCTTCTCTTGAAGTGGAAAGTTTCCTTAAAATAATTAATTCGGCACTTTAGAAAACTAAAATATAAGGTATATCAATAATGAAAGAAGTAGTAATAGTATCAGGCGCACGCACTCCCTTAGGAGTTTTTAACGGCAGCCTTTCTGGTTTTTCTGCTCCGCAGCTTGGCGCAATTGCAATTAAAGAAGCTGTTAAAAGATCAAAAGTAAGGCCTGAAGAGATCGATGAAGTACTAATGGGAAATGTCCTTCAGGGCGGTTTAGGGCAAGCGCCTGCTAGACAGGCTGCAATAGCAGCGGGTATTCCGAACACTGTTTCAGCAACAACAATTAATAAGGTATGCGGCTCAGGATTGAAATCAGCAATGCTTGGCCATCAGGCAATAGTTGCCGGTGATGCCGAAGTAATAGTTGCAGGGGGGATGGAATCAATGACAAATGCTCCCTATATTTTACAGAAAGCCAGGAATGGTTACAGGATGGGAAATGGCGAACTGATCGACCTTATGATACATGACGGACTTTGGGATCCTTACGGGAATAAGCATATGGGAATCCTGGGTGAACTGTGTGCAGCAGAGCATAAGGTGACCAGGGAAATGCAGGATGCATTTGCAAAAGGGTCATATGAAAAGGCCCTTGATGCAATAAAGAGCGGTCACTTTAAAGATGGAATTGTTGCAGTTGAGCTTAAAGACAGAAAAGGGAATATAACACTCTTTGATACTGATGAAGAACCCGGGAAAGTGAATTTTGAAAAGGCAATGACCTTAAAGCCTGTTTTTGATAAAGCAGGTACTATCACTGCATTCAACGCTTCGAGCATAAATGACGGCGCAGGCGCAGTTGTGCTTATGTCATCTGAAAAAGCAGCCTCTGTTGGAGCAAAACCAATGGCAAGAGTAGTTGCGCAGGCAACTCATTCACACGCTCCCGAGTGGTTTACAACTGCTCCCGGTTATGTTATTGATAAGATCTGTAAAAAAGCAGGACTGACTAAAGATGATATTGACCTGTTTGAAATTAATGAAGCATTTGCTGTTGTAAGCTGCGCTGTAAATCAAATTGCAGGCATAGACCCCGCAAAGGTTAACGTTACTGGCGGAGCAATTGCTATCGGGCATCCAATAGGAGCATCAGGCGCAAGGCTATTGATTACTCTGCTCTACAATTTGCATAGACTGAACAAAAAATACGGACTGGTAACACTTTGCAACGGCGGAGGTGAAGCCACTGCAATGATAATTGAGAAAATATAAGTAGATTTTCTTTTCTTCAACAAAAATTAAAAACCAAAAATGAGTATTAACAACATAGCAGTAATCGGTTCCGGCACAATGGGTAACGGGATTTCTCATGTATTCGCTCTAAACGGATACAGCGTTACTTTAATAGATATAAAAGCAGAATTACTCGAAAAAGCAATTGCTACAATAAAAAGCAATCTTGATAGACAGCTTAAAAAAGAGGCAATAACTAAAGAACAATTGGATTCGACCCTTGCCAATATTAAAACCTCAACAAACTTAATTGATGCAAAAGATTCTGACCTTGTGATAGAAGCCGCAACTGAGATTTTTGGTATAAAAAAAACTATCTTTAAGACTCTGGACGAAAACTGTAAGCCTGATTCAATTCTTGCGTCAAATACTTCATCAATTTCAATTACCGAAATTGCTGCGATCACCAAAAGACCGGATAAGGTTATAGGCATGCACTTTATGAATCCGGTACCATTAATGAAGCTTATCGAAGTCATTCGCGGACTTGCAACAAGCCAGAAAACTTATGATACAATTAAGGAGCTTTCGGTAAAGATTGGCAAAGAACCTGTTGAAGTCCATGACTATCCCGGCTTTGTTGCCAACAGGATATTGCTCCCGATGTTGAACGAAGCGATGTATTGTGTAATGGAAGGCGTTGCAACCCCGGAAGCTATTGATACTGTCATGAAGCTTGGTATGAATCATCCAATGGGTCCGTTAACACTGGCAGATTTTATCGGGCTTGATGTTTGCCTCTCAATTATGGAAGTGCTGCACGATGGTTTAGGTGACTCTAAGTACCGTCCCTGTCCCCTGCTTAAGAAAATGGTAGCAGCTGGGTATCTTGGCAGGAAGTCAGGCAAGGGATTTTATGATTACTCCAAAAAGTAACAGCATTTTGTTCTGTTCAATTCCGGGCAGAAAAATCAGAACTTAAAAAGACAATTTATAATGGATTTTAACTTTACAGAGGAACAGATTGCAATAAGGGATACGGCAAGAGATTTTGCGCAAAATGAAATTGCTCCCTCAACAATAGAACGTGATATAAAAGCAGAATTCCCCTTTGAGATAATAAAGAAGCTGGGTGAATTCGGTTTCATGGGTATGATGGTGCCGCCTGAATGGGGAGGAGCTGGATTTGATGCCGTTAGTTATGTTCTTGCATTGGAAGAAATATCCAAAGTAGATGCTTCGGTGGGAGTCATAATGAGTGTAAACAATTCGCTTGTTTGCTATGGCATAAATCATTGGGGCACAGATGAGCAGAAAGAACGATTCCTGAAACCGCTGGCATCAGGCGCAAAGCTTGGTTGCTTTTGCCTCTCCGAACCGGAAGCCGGAAGCGACGCTACTCAGCAGAAAACTGAGGCGGTGAAAGACGGTGATTATTACATTTTGAACGGGATCAAGAACTGGATAACCAACGGAAAAAATGCCGATGTTTATTTTGTCCAGGCAATGACTGATAAAGAATTAAAGCATAAAGGAATATCTACTTTTCTTGTTGATAAAGGTACTCCGGGGCTTGAAACAGGTGTTAAGGAAGATAAGCTTGGCATAAGAAGCTCTGATACATGCACGGTTAGCTTTAACAACTGCAGGGTGCACAAAGACCAGCTATTAGGCGGTGAAGGCGCTGGGTTCCATATTGCGATGGATACATTGAACGGCGGAAGGATAGGAATAGCCGCACAAGCGCTTGGTATTGCACAGGCTTCACTTGAAGCAGCCGTCCGCTATGCAAAAACACGTAAAGCATTCGGTTCACCTATTGCAAACCTGCAGGCAATTCAGTTCAAGCTTGCAGATATGGCAACTAATGTTGAAGCAGCAAGAAACCTAGTATTACATTCAGCATGGAAAAAGGATAACGACATGCCTTATGCCAAAGAAGCCGCAATGGGAAAACTTCTTGCAAGCAAAGTTGCCGTTAATAATGCTCTGGAAGCCATACAGATCCATGGCGGCTACGGTTATGTAAGGGAGTATTTGGTTGAAAGATACCTGCGCGATGCAAAAATAACCGAGATATATGAAGGCACTTCTGAAATTCAGAAAGTAGTCATATCCAGAGCAACGCTGAAAGATTAAGATAAAAATACCAATTATGAAAAAGGGGCAAAAGCCCCTTTTTTGATGCATGATGTTTATCCACAAATACTACAAACTGAAATAAAACCTTATCGTAAGATCTACACTGTTGAAATCTTTGGAAAATCTGGTTGCAAATGGCTGAGTCATATCCTGTTTCAACGGAATAATGTTATATCTCAACTCGCCGCCGAATCCAAACTGACCGCCTGAACCTGTGAATCCGGCCATAGCTTTAAATAATGGCGCCCATTGGCTGCTTGAAATTCCTGACCTTCGTTGGTCATCAAAATAGCCATATGTATTAGGGTTATTATTATAGAAAATATCATTTTCTTCTCTTATCCATGCAGCGCCAACTCCTCCGCCGATGAAGAACAGCCTGGCAAATCCTTTCTGTTTGAACATCGGGAAAAACCTGACATTCAATGCAAGAGGCAAAGCAATAATTCCATTTGTGTATGTATGTGCATATGTGTTGCTCACTCCATTAACTACATAGGGTTGAGATAAAGTATAATCAACCTGCTTATTATTACTTGTAAAAAGTATTGTTGGCTCTATTTCCAGTGTAACCGCTTTTGCGATAGCGAACCCGAAAAACAAGTTGATGTTAGTTAAAAAGCTTCCATTCCTTGTATCAAGCACGGGGAATGCCGCACTCATATACTTATTTGTAAATATCATTAAAGAATATCCTGCACCGAAAAAAGAAGTTACCGTTTTTCGTTTCTTAAGCTGGAATGCTTTTTCATAAACGGCATTTCTTTCCATTACATTTGTTGCAGTGCTAAAGCTTTTGAGAGAATTCTTCTTTTCATTAAGCCTAAGCCCCGAAACATCCTGCGCTTGTGATAATACACTGCCTGTAATTATCAAAAGTATAACTAAAACTAATTTCTTCATTTTGTTTTCTCCTTTATATACTAATAAAACCTGTATG
>JAIOIK010000059.1 GCA_019912545.1 Ignavibacteria bacterium
TGCCTTTTGTGATCTTTTGTTATTGCTATCCGTCTTAAAAAAAACTCTTATCAGCTTTAACTCCTCAAAGCAGTATTTGAGCAGAAGCAGTTTACACTCGTAATTTATCCCGGAGCCGTGCAGATATTTTGCCATCCAGGTTCTGCCAATTTCAAGCGATCTAGATGCAGGCTGAATATCCAAAAAACTTGTGCCACCGGCCATTTTTCCGGAAGCCTTATCAATTATCGTGAATGCAAATTCACCCCCGGCTTTTGCTGCATTTATTGAGCCAGAAAGGAATTTCCTAAAATTCTCAAAACTCTCCATTTTGCGGAAAGTATAATGCTCCCACAGGCTTTCGTCACTGGCAGATTCCCACAACTCTTCAGCATGCGAAAAATCAAGCGGAATAAGTTTCGCGCGCTTGCCCTCAAGGCTTAGTGATTCAGGGACTATTCCGGCCACACTAGAACTTAAAAGGTTTTGTACAGGGATCGCACTCAAACTTCAGCTCTTTGCCCAGACATCTCCACTTGCTTCCGCGTAAAACGTGAACATAAGCGAGATCAACTTCCTGGTCAATTTTCTTTCCGTCAAATGTTGTGCCGGTGATGAAGAATTCATAATAATTCGGGTCGCTTGCCGGCTTATAACCTACATATTCAACATTCACAAGCATCTTCATATCGTTACCACAGCATGCGCACCAAAGAATTACCTGCTTGATCTCATTATCCCAAAAATACGCCTTGGTTTCGGCTGCCTGATCCTTTGATATCCATTGGAGCTGGTCTGCATGTGCAATTTTTACAGCCAAAAGAAGTACAACAACAATCAAAAATTTTCTCATGATCTTTCCTGAAAAGTGTTTAATTTAACAAATATAATAAGTTATTTATTGAAGGTAAGTGTATAATTAATTGGATTAATGCCTGAGCATTGTAATTCCCCTCTTGAGAGGGGTGGATTCACCGAAGGCGAAGACTGGGTGTGTTTTATACAGTAAGATTCTGAAGCGAAAGAAAACTCTGCTACACTTCGCTCACCTCAAACGCAAGACTTACATCCGCATGATATAGCTCATTAAATATCCTCATAAAATCATTAGCTATTTTCTCAACCTCCGCCGCATCGCCGGCAGAATAGTTCCTGCTGTAATTGCAGCCTTCTTCCAAACCAAAACCCATTGCGGCAAAAGAACTCTCCAGCCCTATATCAATTCCCGAATGAAAATGATGGCTAACAGCCTCGGCCACCATCTCTCCCGGAGCAGTTGCTGCTGCCTGAACAAAGTGATCACCAATTGCAAAAACAACTGCACCGCCACCCGCTATTGCCGTGTTCAACGCATCTATTATGATTTGCTTATCTGCCGCCAAGGAGTTTTTTGAGTTTTAGGTAGGTCAAAGGCATGTTGAGTTTGTCTAATAAAAGCAAACGAAATCCCGCCCTGCGGGACCTTTGACTATTACATGTTTCGTATTTGTCTTATACAAACCGTCGACGACATTCATCTTCCCTCTCCGCCAGCTGGCGGAAGGATTAGCGTTGGGCCCGCTTCTCTTCTCACGCAAAGTTCGTGAACATCGGATTCGTTAATCGTTCATTCATATCTCTTTCATAATACTGTTTCTTATCAGGCACATTTTCCATTAAATATGTATAATACTTCCGGTAATATTCTTTTATCGCCTGCTTATCGGTCCGCGCCTTTAGCTTCTCAGCGAAGGCATGCTGCTCGGCAAGAGGCGTAATTACATAATATTCCAGAGCGCGTACCCTGTCATCCGGCTGGTATGTGTTAACCGATCCGCAGCTCTCGCACTTAATGTTCACCGCCATGAAAGAATACACATTTATCGGAAGCTCAGCGCCGCACTGTGTACAGCGATGCATTTTCGTCTCATCAATATGATGCTTTACGTTCTCAAGTATCTTGTTTGCA
>JAIOIK010000060.1 GCA_019912545.1 Ignavibacteria bacterium
TGCCTTTTGTGATCTTTTGTTATTGCTATCCGTCTTAAAAAAAACTCTTATCAGCTTTAACTCCTCAAAGCAGTATTTGAGCAGAAGCAGTTTACACTCGTAATTTATCCCGGAGCCGTGCAGATATTTTGCCATCCAGGTCCTGCCTATCTCAAGCGATCTTGATGCCGGCTGAATATTCAAAAAACTTGTGCCGCCGATCATTTTGCCGGAAGCCTTATCAATTATTGTGAATGTAAATTCACCTCCGGCTTTTGCCGCGTTTATGGAGGCTGTGAGGAACTTCTTAAAATTCTCAAAACTTTCCATTTTGCGGAAAGTATAATGCTCCCACAGGCTTTCGTCACTGGCGGATTCCCACAGTTCTTCTGCATGCGAGATATCAAGCGGAATAAGTATCGCACGCACACCATTAAGAATTAATGATCCGGGAAGTATTCCGGCCACACTAAAACTTAAATGGTTTTGTACAGGGATCACACTCAAACTTCAGCTCTTTGCCCAGGCATCTCCACTTGCTTCCTCGTAAAATGTGAACATAAGCGAGATCAACTTCCTGATCAATTTTCTTTCCGTCAAATGTTGTGCCGGTGATGAAAAACTCATAGTAATTCGGGTCGCTTGCCGGCTTATAACCTACATATTCAACATTCACAAGCATCTTCATATCGTTATCACAGCATGCGCACCAAAGAATTACCTGTTTGATCTCGTTATCCCAGAAATACGCCTTGGTTTCGGCTGCCTGATCCTTTGTTATCCACTGAAGCTGGTCTGCATGTGCAATTTTTACAGCCAAAAGAAGTACAACAACAATCAAAAATTTTCTCATGATCTTTCCTGAAAAGTGTTTTAATTTAACAAATATAATAAGTTATTTATTGAAGGTAAGTGTATAATTAATTGGATTAATGCCTGAGCATTGTAATTCCCCTCTTGAGAGGGGTGGATTTCGCGAAGCGAAAGACGGGGTGTGTTTTATACATTAAGATTTTAAGGCGAAAGAAAACTCTGCTATACGTCACTCACCTCAAACGGAAGGTTTATATCAGCATGATAAAGCTCATCAAAAATCCTCATGAAATCATCCGCTATTTTCTCAACCGAAGCTGCATCACCCGTAGAATATTTTCTGCCGTAATTACCGCCCTCTTCCAAACCAAAGCCCATTGCGGCAAAAGAACTCTCCAGCCCGATATCAATTCCCGAATGAAAATGATGGCTAACAGCCTCGGCTACAATCTCTCCCGGCGCAGTTGCCGCCGCCTGAACAAAGTGATCACCAATTGCAAAGACAACTGCACCGCCACCCGCTATTGCCGTATTCAACGCATCTATTATGATTTGCTTATCTGCCGCCAAGGAGTTTTTTTGAGTTTTAGGTGGTTCAAAGGCATGTTGAGTTTGTCTAATAAAAGCAAACGAAATCCCGCCCTGCGGGACCTTTGACTATTACATGTTTCGTATTTGTCTTATACAAACCGTCGACGACATTCATATTCCCTCTCCGCCAGCTGGCGGAAGGGTTAGGGCGAGGCCAGCTTCTCTTCTCACGCAAAATTTGTGAACATCGGATTCGTTAAACGCTCATTCATATCTCTTTCATAATACTGTTTTTTATCAGGCACGTTTTCCATTAAATATGTATAATATTTCCGGTAATATTCCTTTATTGCCTGCTTATCGGTCCGCGCCTTTAGCTTCTCAGCGAAAGCATGCTGCTCTGCAAGCGGCGTAATTACATAATACTCCAGCGCGCGAACCCTGTCATCCGGCTGGTATGTGTTGACCGATCCGCAGCTCTCGCACTTAATGTTCACCGCCATGAAAGAATACACATTTATCGGAAGCTCAGCGCCGCACTGTGTACAGCGATGCATTTTCGTCTCATCAATATGATGCTTTACGTTCTCAAGTATCTTGTTTGCA
>JAIOIK010000006.1 GCA_019912545.1 Ignavibacteria bacterium
GAATATCCTCACCAGCTTTCAGGGGGATTGAGGCAAAGAGTTATGATCGCTATGGCGCTATCATGCAATCCCGAAATTTTAATTGCAGATGAACCTACAACAGCGCTTGATGTAACCGTACAGGCGCAGATCCTTGAGCTAATCAGAAAACTTCAGGATGAGCTTGGAATGGGTGTTATTATGATAACTCATGATCTTGGTGTAATTGCCGAAATTACCAAACGTGTCGCTGTAATGTATGCATCTAAAGTTGCTGAGTATTCAAACTCAGAGGAAATATTTTACAATCCTAAGCATCCATATACACTTGGACTCCTGAACTCCATACCGAAACTAAATAAAGGACATGGAAGACTTGCAACAATTGAAGGCAATGTACCTGCAGCAACAAACTATCCCGCAGGCTGTCATTTTTGCACCAGGTGTAAATATGTAGATAGTAAATTATACACAGCCGATAGCAAATGCTGGAATGCAGAACCTCCACTGGAGCAGGTTGGCGGAACAGGCACTATGCATACTGTTGCTTGCCACTACTGGAAAGATATTGAAGTTCGCAGGCAAAAAGAGGGTGATGTAACTCCCGCAGCGGTTGTGTAAATATCTGCACAGAACTTATTGTTTTTGCCCCGTACTATCGGGGCTTTTTTATTAATCTAACTTCATTATGATCGTAGTCAATAAACCCGGTAAAACCAAAGAATATTTACTTTCTTCATTAGGCAATCTTAAAAGTGATTTCAGTAAACAAATTGCTGATGATAATATCTCAATTGCTGAAACCTCAGAGGGCTATAGCATAAAAGCAGAGAAAACCATTTTGTTCATGAAATTCTGGGTAGATGCCAATGTCATCGCAAAAGAAGGACGTTTTGAAATTAGCTGGGAAACAAATGCTCCCGAAAGTAAGGTTGAAGAAGCCTTAATCTCAATAAAAGAAGTACTGGAAAAGGTATAATTTTCAATAAATTGATATCTCTTAAGTACACATATCATATTTGAATATGATTTTTATCGTTTTCCTTAAAACAAGAGCCAAATCATTCTTTTCTGTCTATATACTGCTTAATTTTGTATGTAAAAATGAAAGGAAAAACTATGCAGACCCTGCAAAAAGCCCTAAGAAGCGGAAATCAGATGGTGGCAGAAGGTGCCATTAAAGCCGGATGCAAATTTTTTGCCGGTTACCCAATTACCCCGGCCTCAGGAGTTTACAAAGGCATGATAGACCTGCTGCCGCAAAACGGCGGAATAGCAATAAGTTCGCCTGATGAAATATCTGCGCTGGCTTATTGTGTTGGTGCATCTATGCGCGGCTATAAGGCCATGACGGCAACTTCAGGACCCGGCTGGGCTCTTATGATAGAGACTGTTCAGTACGCTCTAATAACCGAAACACCGGTTGTTATCTGCGTTGTGCAAAGGCTTGGGCCATGTACAGGCGGCGCAACTCAGGGGGGTCAGGGAGATATCCTAATTACAGAGTTTGCTACAAGCGGCGGATATACTATTCCTGTACTATATCCATCAACCGCTAAAGAATGTTTCAGCTTAACTGTTGAAGCTTTCAACTGGGCTGAAAAATACAGAACACCTGTAGTACTGCTTTCTGATAAAGAGATCGGAATGACGACCGAAAGCCTGGATTATTCCGGGCTGGCTGAATTAGAGACTTTTGAAAGGAAGACCATTAACAAAACTGACCCTGATTTTAAGAACTGGAAAATGTACGGATTTGACTCTCCCGATATGATCACAAAGTTTGCACCTGTAGGAGGGAATATTAAAGTGACTGCAACAGGCTCGGCACATAATGCTATGGGTTATCTTAAGAAAAACGATACTGAAACCATATCAACCCTGCTGCATATTGAAGAAAAAATTATTTCACACAAAAACGAAATGGTTTTAGTCAATGAAGACCTTCAGGATAATGCGAATACACTGATTATCAGTTTTGGAATAACAGCAAGAACTATGAAAGATGCAGTTAAGACTGCAAGAAAGAACCGCATCAATGTATCAGCGCTAACTGTTTACAGTATGTTTCCCGTTCCTGAAGAAAGGATCATTCAGGCGGCTTCGGGCTGTAAAAGAGTTGTTATCCCCGAAGAAAATATTAATGGACAGTACAGAAAGATAATTGAGCCTTTACTCAAAGATAAAGAAG
>JAIOIK010000061.1 GCA_019912545.1 Ignavibacteria bacterium
TAGTCCAGCCCCGAAAGGGGCTCCTTCGGAGCAGTTCGTTTAAGACGGCAAAGAAGCTTCAGCCACTAATTTCACTAATTTCGCTAATTAGTTGCAAGAGATTTATGAAGGAGTATAGTTGATTTTGCTTTTGATTTTTAACGACCTATGAAAAACAGCGGAAAAAACATGATAACGCAAAAGATCATTGCAAAAAATCTGTCTGAGACCGATGCTAATCGGTCGAGTTATTTTTTGCATCAAAAGCGTTCGATATGTTTTAGCTGTTTTTCATCAGTCTTGACTTTTTTGGTTCTTTTTGTGTCAAGACAAAAAGAACAGAACACTTGATTTCAAATTGTACTAGCCCGCTTATTCGGCTGCGAGAGTTTAGGCGGTTCGTTGAAGATGCAAAAAATGTTGTTGGTGAAAAAACCAACATCGTGGTCACATGGCGTCTTAGCGGTAAGGTTTTTTTTGCTTTTGTGTTCAGGGGCTAAAGCCCCGGTGTGGAGGTTACATTTCGAACCCCTGCCATAAATGGCGGGGTTAATAAAATATTGGTTAAGTGATTTACAATCAATGCACCATATGTTGTGATTTTGTTTCTCTTTGTGGCTGGGCAACTCGGCGTCTTAGCGGTAAGGCTTTTGTTTTTTGCTTTTAACCTAATTTATGCTTTTTCTTTTGCTACTTTTGTGACTTGGTGCCTTAGTGGCGTTCTTTTATTTTACTTTTGCTTCTGATTTTTCTACATTCTGGAATGTTTCGAAAACAACATTTATGATTAATAATCACAGACAAGAATGTCTGTGCCACTGAAAAATGGAACTTTTGAGACAGCCTCTGAAGGGCGGGGCTAGTAACATATTGGTTAAGCGATTGACAATAAAAGCCCTCCATTATGATATTTTATTTATTTTGCTTCTCTTTGCGGCTTGGCGTCTTTGCGGTAGAATCTTTTGATTTTGCTTTTTAAAAATATCGATATCAACGGTTCCATCTCACAAACTGGAAAGTTCAGATTACAGAAGGGAATCAAAACTTTCCAAGTCCAGAAAGTGAAAAAAAGCCTCCACAAACTGGAATTCCAGCGTCTGGGATGGTAGATTAGATTCAGTGCCTGATATGCCGGAAACCTTTAAATCACATGCAGGAAAACTCTTTGTATTACCTCTCATGAGTGTGGCGTCGGGTATGTTACCCGACGCGTGTCAGGTAAATACCTGACACCACAATAAGCCGGCCCATGTTCCCTCCCCTCAAGAAAAACCGAAGTGGTTTCGCAGTCCCGCTTTAGCGGGATCGGGGATGGCCGGGGCCTGTCCGCCTACCGGTCGACGACTCGACTCGTTGAGCGGGTGGGGCTTTATAAGGGCAATATCTTCATCATAGAAAGAAACCTTAATTATTGTTATTTTTGAAGATTATAACAACAAACACCCGTTGTTGGTCACAAGACCAACAACTTAAACTTTAACGAATGCGGGCAAGGATGATTGGATCCTTCGCTTACGCTCAGGATAAAACAAATGGCAGAAAAATACTTAAATCTAATTAACGGTGAGTGGAAATCCCCCTCAACCGGAAAGTTTATAGAAAACCGCAATCCCGCAGATAAGGATGACTTGATCGGCTTATTCCCCGCCTCGGCTAAGGAAGATGTTTTGGAAGCAGTTGCAGCAGCAAAAATTGCATTTGAAAAGTGGCGTTTGATCCCGGCTCCAAAGCGCGGCGACGTACTTAAAACCGTCGGCGATATGATGCTTGCGCGCAAGGATGAAATTTCTTTTGAGATGACGCGCGAAATGGGAAAGGTATTTGCCGAAACAAAAGGCGATACACAGGAAGGCATCGATACGGCTTACTACGCAGCAAGCGAAGGCAGAAGGCTTTTCGGCTTGAACGCGCCAAGCGAGCTTCCCAATAAAATGAATTTAAGTTTCCGCGTGCCAATTGGCGTTGGGGGATTCATCTCTCCGTGGAACTTCCCTATGGCAATTCCAACATGGAAGCTATTCCCCGCTCTTGTATGCGGAAATACGGCAGTGTTCAAACCGGCTGAGCTTACTCCAAAAACCGCACACACTCTGGTTGAAATTATTGACGCTGCAATGCGTGAAGTGCTGGGCAAAGATTACATCCCCGGCGTGATAAATCTTGTGCACGGAAAAGGCAGTGTAGTTGGCGAGGCGATCATCAGCCACACGGATGTTGACTTGATCTCATTCACAGGCTCAACCGAAGTTGGAAAGCGTATCAATGAAGTTGCAGGCGGCAATTTGAAGCGGGTTTCATTGGAGCTTGGCGGCAAGAATGCGCAAATAGTTATGGATGATGCCAATCAGGAGCTTGCACTTGATGCAGTCCTTTGGGGCGCATTCGGTACAACAGGCCAGCGCTGCACGGCAACATCAAGATTAATCCTCCACGAAAAAATATATGACGAGTTTTTGAAAAAGCTTATTGACCGCGCTTCAAAGCTTAGGCTTGGTTATGGCAATGATAAGGGCGTTGATGTGGGTCCATGCGTTAGCGAGGCTCAGCGTAACAGCGTGAATGAATATGTTGAGATCGGCAAAAATGAGGATAAGGCAAATCTTGTTCTCGGCGGCGGCTTTGCAACAGATGGCAACCTGAGCAAGGGCTGGTTCTACAAGCCAACCATATTTGCAGATGTAACACCTGAAATGCGCATCGCTAAAGAAGAAATCTTCGGGCCGGTGCTTGCCGTGATAAAGACTAAATCACTTGAAGAAGCGATTAATATTTTAAACAATACCAAGTACGGACTCTCATCATCAATATTCACGCAGGATGTGAATTCGGCATTTGTTGCAGTGCGTGATATCCGCGCAGGTATTACATATGTTAACGGCGCAACTATCGGCGCCGAGGCGCACATGCCATTTGGCGGAGTTAAGCAAACCGGCAACGGTCACCGTGAAGGCGGCTGGACTGTGTATGACTTCTACACTGAGTGGAAAGCTGTTTATATTGATTACTCAGGCAAACTGCAAAGAGCGCAGATAGATAACTATTGAAGCAATGAACAATTAGCAATGAGCAATTATCAATCAAAAATAAGCAATAAAAGCAAATCTTATTAGTGGCACAGACATTCCTGTCTGTGAATTTTTAGCAAGCCCGCCTTAAATTGGGGCGGGTTTTTTATTGAAACTGATTTGGCTGGTTTCATGTATAAAGGAGTGAGGAAACGAAATACATTGTTTTAACATCACCCCTCTACGAGTCCTCAGACTCGAAGAGTCGTGGACCGTCCCCTCTCCCAAAGGGAGATGGGGGAGATACCCGAAAATTTATGATTCCCCTCTCCTCACAGGCTTACAGTCCCGCTTGCGGGAAGAGGGGTTAGGCCTGCCTGCCGAGCAACCGGCGCAGGCAGGGGTGAGGTTGATCATAAAGTCCAATAAAATTTAAATTTAACTTTAATATAATTTAAGCTATCATAGCAGCTAAGAATGTAAAAATTATGGAAAATCCAAAAAAGTATAAAAGAGGAGCGATGCTGTTTTCAGCGGGAATTGTTGTGAATATATTCCTTTCGGCAGTGTTTATTGCGGGTTCATTCTTCTTGACCTCCAGCGGAAATGCAACCGGTAAAGAGATAGTTGAACTCTCAAAAGAAAAGGGCATGTTTATGGTCGAGCATTTGTACTCGCTTTACAAAGGCTCCTCAGGTGACGTAAGGAATGACGACGAACAGGCCCTGAAGATGTTCGCGCTTTATGATGCCGTGAAGTATGACTTAACTTTGTCATTCGATATTCCGAACAAATCCATTAACGGTTTAAACTATATGCAGCTTCGCGCTGAGACTGATACTTTAAGGACAATTTATGTTAATCTATATGATAACATGAGAGTGAAAAGTGTTTCAGTCCAGAACATCATGCGCCTAGGAATAAACTACAGCGAGGCACGCGATATCCCAAGCTGGAACGAAGCATCCTTTACACAAACTACAAATTATCTTATTATCACACTTAAAAGCGATGATGTGCCGATGAAAGGCGATATACTTGCTCTTAAAATTGACTACTCAGGAAAGCCTGTTAAAAAAGGATTCGATTCATTTTCATTTAAAGAGCTTTACGGCAATATGTATATCTACACTTTAAGTGAACCCACATGGGGACCTGTTTGGTGGCCTTCGAAAGACTTCCCGGATGATAAAGCAGATATGCGCATGAGTTTGATTGTTCCAACAGGTATGAAGGGTGTTTCAAACGGGTTACTTACCGATACAGTTCAAAACGGAGACGGCACAACAACATTCAACTGGAAGAGCAACTATCCGATTGCAACATACCTTGAGTGTATTGTAGTTGGCAAGCTTTCGTACTGGGAAGATACCTATACATCACTTGACGGAAGCAAAACAATGCCTGTAGTTTATTATGCATTCCCAAGGGATTCGCTAAAGGCAACGGTTGACTGGAAACCAACCCCCGAGATGATAAAGTATTACTCAGAAACATTTGGCGAGTATCCTTTCATCGAAGAAAAATACGGACTGGTTCAGTTCGGTTGGACAAGCGGCGCAATGGAACATCAAACCATTACATCATACGGCTACCTGCTGGTAACAGGCGATAACCGCTATGATTTTGTTGCGGCTCATGAGCTTGCTCATCACTGGTTCGGCGACGCGGTGACATTAAAGAACTGGAAGAATATCTGGCTTAACGAAGGTTTTGCATCTTACGCCGAGGCTCTTTGGATGGAGCATACCGGAGGCATACAGGCTTATTTAAGCCACATGAAGAATTTTGATTATGGTTATTTTGGCGGCACGGTTTATGAACCTAAAGGGTTTATTGATAACCCCGCAATTTACGCTACTATCTATCAAAAGGGTGCGTGGGTACTGCATATGCTAAGAGGCATAATGGGCGATGAAAAGTTTTTTGGCGCCTTAAGGGCATACTACGAAAAATATAAATACAGCAACGCCGAAACAAGTGACCTTGTTAAAGTGATGGAAGAATTTTACGGGTCCCCGCTTGATTGGTTTTTTGACCAGTGGGTTTACACGGGTACGGGAAGACCGAAGTATGAATACTCCTGGAAGTTTGAGGATTTCCAGGGACAAAAAGGCACGGGCGTTTACACCGTGCGCCTGCAATTGAAGCAGGTTCAAAAAGATGACCTTGAGGTTTACAAAATGCCTATAAAGGTCACAGTTGTTACCGAAGCCGCGAGCAAGGAGTTCACAGTTTTCAATGATACCCGTGAGCAGTCGTTTTTGCTTACAGTTGACTCAACTCCCAAAGAAGTTATAATAGATAAAGACGGCTGGGTACTCAAAAAAGCGGCTAAGGGCACATACGAAAAGTAATGGAACTCTCCCCTGCTGAGTTAAAAGCGAATTACTCAAACTTACTTGATTTGCATGTTAAGTATTTTGGCTCAGGGATAAAAGAATACAAGCCTGTATCTTCACATGGATCGGATAGAGTTATCGTAAGGCTTTTTTCAGAGAGCGGCAGCACAAGTATTGGCATTATTAACCCTTTTCACATTGCAGAAAACAAAGCATTCATCAGTTTCGGCAGGCATTTCAGAACCTGTGGATTAAATATTCCTGAGATTTACACAGTATCGCAAGATGAGAAGCTATACTTGCTTGAAGACCTCGGTGATGAATCGTTGTTCAATAGAATTACATCAGGCGATTCGTTTAACGATGAAAAGAAGGATCTATACAAGCGGGTATTCGAAGAGCTGCCGAAATTTCAGATCACAGCAGGCAAAGATATAGATTTTTCGCTATGTTACCAGTTCGGTGAGTTTGGAAGCGATAATATTGATCTTGATCTGAATTATTTCAGGGAAAGATTCCTGAATAATTTTTATAAAGGTACTGTTGATTCCATAAATCTGGATAAAGACCTTGAATTGCTTAAGAGTGAACTGCTTGAGTTGCCGCGGGATTATTTTTTGTACCGTGATTTCCAGTCTAGGAATGTAATGATTAAAGGCAGCGAGCTTTATTTTATAGATTTTCAATCAGGCAGAAAAGGCGCATTGCTTTATGATGCTGCCTCGATGCTTTATGATGCGAAGGCAAATATTCCGCAGAAGGTAAGAGAAGAACTGCTGGCTTACTATCTAGAAGTGCTGAGTGGTTATGTTAGAATTGATCTAGATTATTTCAACCGGACATTCTGGTATTTCGCGATGATAAGAATACTTCAGGCAATGGGCGCATATGGATTCCTTGGGCTTGTAAAAGGGAAAAGCCGCTTTCTTGAGAGCATACCTTACGCTCTAAAGAACATTAACTTCATATTGAATGAGCGTATCCCCAGAAATGAATTCAATTACCTTAAGCAAATATTTTCTGAATTAGAAATGAAAATAACTTAACAAAATGATAAAACATAATATCCGCGGATTAAACGTATTAGAGCATGGCGAAAGTAACCGGTTTGCCATAATATTCATTCATGCATTCCCCCTATGCAGCAGGATGTGGGATAAACAGGTTGAGGCGCTTGAAGGAAAATACAGGGTTGTGGTTTATGACTTAAGAAGCTTTGGTTACAGCGAATATGGCGACGGGCATTATACAATTGATTCACACGTAAGCGATCTCATCTCAATTATTGATAGTTTAAAGCTTGATAAACCTGTTGTATGCGGACTTTCGATGGGAGGTTACATTACTTTAAGAGCGCTTGAGCTTTATCAAAGCAAATTTAAAGGAGCGATAATTGCAGATTCAAAGGCTGAGCCGGATAACAATCCAACCAAGCACACACGCGCAGACCAGATCAAAATGATAAAGAACGGACAGCGTGAACAGTTCACCGGGAACTTCATCAAAGGTGCTTTGAGCGAAGTTAATTATACTGAGAAGACCGAGCTGGTTGAATTCCTTAAGAAGATGATCGGCTGGCAGAAAAATGAAACCATAACAGGAGCGCTTATGACTCTTGCTGCGAGGGCGGACACGACGGAATTTCTCGAGAGGCTTGATCTGAGAACATTGGTAATGGTAGGTAAAGAAGACAAACTTACACCTGCTGAGTTTTCGAAGATAATTTATGGCAAGACGAAAAATTCAGACTTTAAGCTTATCTCAAATGCGGGGCATTTATCTAATATGGAAAATCCCGAAGAGTTCAATGCCGCGATATTAGAATTTTTGAAGGGTTATGAGAAGAAGTAGAGAATTTATTAAGATATCACTTTATACTGCCAAGTTTTTCCTTTAGCGATAGTAGTTCATTTTCTATGATGTACCATATTGTTTCAAGATCTACTCCAAAATAACTATGAATTACCCGGTTTCGTAATCCGATTATTTGTGTCCAGTTAATTTCAGAATTTTCTTGTTTAACGTTTGCAGAGATCTTGTTTGCGCTTCTCCGATGATTCCAAAATTTCTGATTACCGCATCGATTGTTTTATCATCAATTTCAAAGTCACTGAAGCTTAAGCCTTTTGTATATTTCTGAATCTTTTCAATTGACTCTAATATATCTTCAATTAATAATTCCTTCTCACGCTTAGACATACATAAGATCTTCTTTTACCGAATCAAGATACTTAGGTTTAATTGCTTTGATTGAAACCAGATCAACTTTTTCATGAAGTATTTCCTCCAGCTCAGTGGCTAAGTCGGAAAACTTAAGTCCAATAGGCATGGAAAATTCTACTAAAATATCAACGTCGCTGCCCTGAATTTGCTCATTTCTGGCATAAGAACCAAAGATCCCGATCTTATCAACATGATACTTCTCACTAAGATAAGGCAAAGAGACTCTAATTTTCTTTATTATTTCGGATTTATCAGACATTTGTTAAACTTAATTATGATAATAAAACAAAATAGAAATCAATCTTTTAAACTTCAAGATAATTTCTTCCTTATAGCTCCAAGCATAATATCAGTCATTGAGGCAAGATCATACTCGTGCTTCCAGCCCCAGTCAAGGCGGGCATCATCATCATTAATGCTTCCGGGCCATGACTCGGCTATCTGCTGGCGGAAATCAGGCTTATAGGTAATCGTGAAATCAGGTATATGCTTCCTGATCGCCTGAGCAAGCTCGCCCGGATTGAAGCTAATGCCGCTCATGTTATAGCTTGATCTGATTTTGATCTTTGCAGGGTCAGATTCCATCATATCGATAGTTCCTCGAATTGCATCGGGCATAAACATCATTGGCAGCAAAGTATTTTCGGATAGGAAGCATTCATACTTTCCTGCTTTAATAGCCTCATAGAATATCTCTACTGCGTAATCGGTTGTGCCTCCGCCCGCTTCAGTTTTATAACTGATAAGTCCGGGGTATCTTACGCTGCGAACGTCAACACTGTACTTATTGAAATAATACTCGCACCATCTCTCCCCTGCCTGCTTGCTTATTCCGTAAACAGTTGAGGGTTCCATGATGGTAAGCTGCGGCGTATTTTTCTTGGGAGTAGTTGGCCCGAAAACTGCTATTGAGCTTGGCCAGAAGACTTTATCAATAACTTTTTCCTTGGCAAGATCAAGGGTAAGCAAAAGGCTCTTCATGTTAAGGTCCCACGCTTTGCCCGGGTTTTTCTCGGCACTGCCTGAAAGCATAGCTGCCAGGAGGTAAACATTCTTGATCTTATTTTTTGTGATTATTTCGGTAAGCTTTGCGGAATCAGTTACATCTAATTTTATGAAAGGACCGGATTCCATTACATCATGTGCTGCATCTTTTATATCGCTTGCAAAAACTGAATCGTTCCCGAATCTGTTTCTAAGCTCAAGAGTTAATTCCGAGCCTATCTGTCCGGATGCACCAATTACTATAGTATTATTCATAGATTAATTTGTAAGATTGTTTTATTATTGAAGATATTTGAAAATCTAATAGTTTCTGTGGCATAGACATTCTTGTCCGTGAAAAATTTTAATTACGAACGGACAGAATAAACTCCAGATGGCAGATTTGTTTCTGTGCCGCTTAATCAGTTAAGTTGAATCTCAAATCCCCTCAACTATCACTACCGGCTCAACTTTGCTTTTTGGAATAAGCGCCGGCCAGTATGCCACAACATCGGATGGTTTCGGCCTTCCGCCTGCGAAACCTGTAACACTTGGCGGACCTGTCAATATTAAAGGAGCAATTTCCTTGCTGAATCTTTCAATTGTTGCTTTTTCCTTTGAGCGCACGCCGATTCTCAGCACTACTTCACTCAAATCATCTCTTCTTTTCACAAGCGGCCCGTGACAGCTATTGTATCCAAGAAACTCAGTCCTGATCTCTTCAAACTTAAGCCCAAGATCATCAAGCCTTATGCGCAGTATCTTATCGGCAACCTCTGCTTTCTTTAACGCATCGGGAGCAGAGTATGTTAGTGTAGTAAACGCACTGAATCCATCGTCATAGGACATCGATACTTTATAGAAATCAGTTTTGGGAAAACCCTTAATATCGTAAACCCTCACGCGGTCATTCCCAGCCTGTTCCAGATGTATTGAAGTAAAATCAGCAATGCAATCGGGTGTTATGTAATCTTTCGGATCGCCAATCTCATAAAGCAATTGTTCACTTACGGTTTCTGTTGATACAAGTCCGCCAGTATTATCATGTTTAGTTATATAGAATGTCCCGTCTTTGTGCGCTTCCACAATTGGGAATCCTATGCGGGCAAGATCGGGTACACTCTCCCAATCACCCAGGAAATTCCCTCCGCTTGCCTGCCCGCCGCACTCTATGATATGTCCTGCAACAGTTCCAGCCGCCATTTTATTCCAATCATTCATATCCCAACCAAATTCATATATCATTGGCCCAAGAGTTAAACCTGTATCAGTAACTCTTCCCGTAATTACAATATCAGCTCCCTGCTTCAGAGCTTCTACAATAGGCTTTGCGCCGAAATAAACATTCGCGCTTAATACTTTATCTTTTATAGTCTCCGCGCTCTGGCCGGTTTCCATATTATTCAGCCTAACGCCTTCTTTGATAAGCGAATCAATATCATCAAGGATATTATCACCCATTACAACACCTATTTTTATGCCGCTTATGCCAAGTTTTTTTGCGACTTCAAAAACAGCATCACGGCAGGCCAGCGGATTCACGCCCCCGCCATTAGTGATAACCTTAAACCTTTTTCCTATTAATAGTGGTAAGAGCCTTTCCATAAGCGGCGGAATATCGCGGGCATAACCAAGCGCGGGATTTTTCAACTTCTGCTTCTGCAGTATTGACATTGTGACTTCGGCAAGGTAATCCATCATCAAATAATCTATTTGACCCCTTGATGCCTGATGTATCGGCGCATCGATCATATCACCCCAAAATCCCTGACCCGAAGCTATCTTTATTATATCTTTCATCAAAATTAATGTTGTATTTATACAAATTTACCTAAATTTAAGGATATAAAAAATTGAAAATATTCTGGATTGATCATCCGTTTCTTAAAAACCAGAGGATATCAGAATTTCTCCACTGCTCCATTGAATTCTCTTAGCAGCTTTTGTATGATCTCGCTGACAGGCTTTATTTCATTCACCAATCCGCTTGATTGCCCCATTTCAAGCTCGCCTTCATCCAGGTCTCCCTCGAATATTCCTTTCATTTCGCGCTTTCTTCCCAGTATTTCTTCGAGCTCTTCCGCTGATGCACCTTCTGTTTCTGCTTTGATTACATCTAGCGCAAATTTGTTTTTAAATAATCTAACGGGATTCAGTTTTTTCAAAACCAGCCGGGTAGAATCATCTGCGGCTTCAATAATTTTATTTTTAAATGCGTTAGAGCTTGATGCTTCAACACTTGCTGCAAATCGCGTTCCGATCTGTACTCCTTCGGCTCCAAGAGCAAATGCTGCAGCTATTTGCCTGCCATCAGCTATTCCGCCTGCGGCTATAACAGGGATAGTCAAGGCATCAACAACCTGCGGTACAAGCGACATAGTTGTTATTTCATCTAAACCATTATGACCCCCCGCTTCAAAGCCTTCTGCAACAACTGCATCACAGCCGGCATCCTGAGCTTTTAAAGCATGCTTAACAGATGCAACTACGTGAACGAGCTTTATACCGCTTAATTTTAATAATTTTGAATGGGGTTTTGGATTACCTGCAGATGAAAATACAATTTCAACCTTTTCTTCAATAACAGTTTTGATAAGTTCATCCACATCACCGCGGATTAGCGGAATATTCACCCCGAATGGTTTTGATATACTTTTTTCTTTGAAATAATTTCTGAGTTTTTGGATATGTTCTCGCAAGAGTTCCGGCTTCATTGAGCCGGCGCCTATGAGTCCGAGACATCCGTGCTCAGAAGCTGCTGAGGCAAGACGCCAACCGGAAGTCCATATCATACCGGCCTGAATAATGGGGTACTTAATGCCGAATAGCTCTGTAATCCGTGTTTGCTTCATGATATACTTATATTTCGTGCCCCGAATATGTAGAATGGTATTATTTTCAAACCGAAACTTATTAACTTTTGTGGAAACCTGTCACTTGTGATTTCGTGGCACGAATACACAATTCGTAAAAACTAAATCGTCTTAATCAGGCTGATCATATCTATGACTGCACTTGCTGCTTCGCGGCCTTTGTTGTGAGCATCTGCGGAAGAGCGCTTTACTGCCTGCTCGTCATTATAGCAAGTTAATACTCCGAATGAAACGGGAATACCATATTCAAGATTCAGCTGCAGGAGTCCGTGAGTAACTGCATATGAAATAAACTCAAAATGTGCAGTCTCCCCTTTTATAACAGCTCCAAGGCAAACAACTCCGCAGTACTTTCCGCTTTGGCAAAGATGCTTTGCCGCAAGTGGTATCTCGAAAGCCCCCGGGCAGTGAACTACATCATAATCCTTTTCGCTGTATTTATTTTCCTGCAGAACTTCAACTGCGCCTTTTAACAGTCCGCCTGTCACTTCTTCATTAAACCTGCTTACAACTATTGCAATTCTTCCGGATTTTTTCTTTTTTGATTTTGCCATTACATTAAACTTTATTTGTAAACAAACGGTTTTTCATAGCGGTGAGCTTTACTTCACTTACATAATACCTGCCGAGTATCGAAGCGTCGTTTATCCTGCCGCCGTGGAAATCACTTCCGCCGCTTTCAAGCAGGAAATACTGGCTGGCAATATCCCTGAAGTATTCCGAGTCATATTCACTGTGAGAAGGATGAATAATTTCAATACCATCTATACCGAACTCGATAAGCTCAAAAAGAGCATTGTTATTTCTTAGGCTTTTGCCGGGGTGCGCAATGAATGAGAGTCCCCCGCTGCGGCTGATAAGATCAATTGCATCTTTGGCTAAAATATTCGGCTTCTTCACATATGCCGGTTTATCATCGCCAATATAGCGCGAAAATGCTTCGTAATAATTCCCGATAAAATTTCCTTCAAGCATTGCAATGGCAATGTGCGGCCTGCCGACCGAACCGTTACCCTTTACACGCGAAAGTACATCCTTAAGCTGAAGCTCTATACTAAGTTCATTTAGCTTTTCAACTATTTTCTCGGCGCGCTTCATTCTTTCTTTGCGGAAATTGCGGAGGTAATCAAGCAGCTCGGTATTTTTATGATCGAAGTAATAAGCAAGGATATGAGTTTCCCTGCCGTTATGCTCTGCGCTTATTTCGCAGCCGGGCACTATCTCAATGCCCCGCTCTTTGCCGATCTCGATAGCTTCATCAATGGCATCAACATTATCATGATCGGTTATGGCAAGGTGAGTAAGCCCGGCGCTTGCCGCTTTTTCGATCAGTTCAGCGGGAGTGTGGTACCCGTCTGAGTAATATGTGTGCGTATGCAGATCTGCTTTAAATATTGCGTCAATGTTTTCCAAGGTGGAATTGACTTTATGCAGCTGGCGGCCTGTAGAATTGTTTAAGCCGCCGTAAGCCCTGAATTTGGAGTGGGCAGTAAATCCTGCGGTTTTTCTCTATAAATAAAGAATTTAAATTAGGTTAATTGTACCGGAGGAGGGACTTGAACCCCCGACCTGCGGATTATGATTCCGACGCTCTAACCACCTGAGCTACTCCGGCAGATACTTGTACTGCAAAAGAATAAATATGTGTCAAAAACTTTCGAAAAAACGGAATATTCAGGCAGGCCTGAGCTACTCCGGCATTGCAAAAAGCATTATAAGTTACAAATATAGCGGAATTTTGAATGTGTTTCAAGGGAGAGGATTGGTAAT
>JAIOIK010000062.1 GCA_019912545.1 Ignavibacteria bacterium
ATGATATGAGAATAGATTTATGGACAACCTTTTTGAAAGATAAAATTGCTTTCAGTAAAAATGAAATTTGCGTCCTTTCCGATATAAGTGAGGGGTTTTCGGGAAGCGATATCAAAGAAATATGCCTTAAACTATTTCGATATCGTTTTGTGAATAAAAAAGACGTTTTGTTAAATGATGCATACTCTTATGTTCACAAATTTGTACAAGGAAACAAAGAATCGTATCCCGTTTTGAACCTAATATCTAATCTAGATGAAAAGCAAAAGGCTAAGATTTTGAAGCAAAGAAATGATAAATTATACACAAGCTCAATTCTTGCGGCACTCTTAGAAACTTCACGAGCGACAGCATCTAGATGGGCA
This sequence comes from Ignavibacteria bacterium, assembly GCA_019912545.1. GTDB lineage: Bacteria > Bacteroidota > Ignavibacteria > Tepidaquicellales > OLB5 > OLB5. Next base: position 366 of record JAIOIK010000062.1, read on the forward strand.
AAAGAAGGAGAATAAGATCATGGCAGAATCAAACTTAAAAGAAAATTTATTAATCAAAATTGTAATACCTAAACAAGGCAAAGAGAGAAAAATTCTTCCTGGTGGTTCAGAACCAAAGGTCTTTAAAGAAGTAACAAGAACGTTCCGTCAGAGCCTTTCTAGAAGAATCGAACCAATAAATGCACTAATTAAGGCAAATCCCAATAGTGCGGTACCCATAAGAATTGAACTCGTAAAAAAAGCAACCGCCAAAAGCCATAGACCCACGCAGTTATTTGATCCAAATTGTCCAATCATAGCAGCTGGTTCGTTAGGTGAGCTTTATGTTAAAGCAACCTTTAAAGGTCTTAAAACTCTAAATCATAAAATATTAACGGGGCATTCAAAAAAAGTACTTAAAGAAATTTCATCAATAAATACCATTGAGCCCGTTACGCCTACAAAAAGGTTGAATAAAATTGAACCTCAAAATATTTTAAAACGCAGCCCAAAGAAAAGAAGTGGCTTTAGCACAAAAGTGCAATTATTTGATTACGGTAACTCGGAAGAACAGGCAGGCGTATTAGAAAATTTCCATAATACCTGTGAAAGAATTGGAATAGAGGTAAATCAAAGAGGATATTCGTCTAAATCAATGGTTTTTGAAGCAATTTGTAAGACTGTAGAAGATTTGGTAAATTTATCTAAAATAGATGAGGTGCGCAATATTCAAAGTATGCCAATAATTCTGGTAAATAAACTGAAGTCGAAGAGTACCACAACCAACATTACTAACTTGCCAATACCCGCAATACCGTTAAATGACTATCCAATAGTAGCGGTAGTTGATAGTGGAATAGATCCACAAAACAAATATCTAAAACCTTGGGTCATTGGTCAATATTCTACCGTTGCGCCTGAGTATTATAATACAGAGCATGGCACCAATGTTTCTTCTCTAATTTGTTTTGGGAAATATCTAAATCCAACATTAAAGGGTATTGAGGAATATAATTGTGCGCTTTTCGATGTACAGGTCATACCAAATGATGACCCCGAAACAGGTGACGTGGAAGAACTTACTGAACCAGAATTCTTAGACACTTTAGAGAATGCTTTGAAAGCACATGCCTCTAAGATTAAAATATGGAATTTATCCATTGGCACAAACGCACGTTGTTCAATTGATACGTTTTCAAGTTTAGCCGTAGAATTAGACAGGCTTCAAGAAGAGTATAATGTCATATTTGTTATAAGTGCAGGTAATTATGATGAAAATCCGCTTTTGAAATATCCGCGTACTGGCAACGAGGTTGAGCTAGGTAGAATTACTTCACCCGCAGATAGTTCTCTTGGTGTCACAGTTGGTTCTATTG
>JAIOIK010000007.1 GCA_019912545.1 Ignavibacteria bacterium
AGAGGCTGTCTCAAAAGTTCCATTTTTCAGTGGCACAGACATTCTTGTCTGTGATTATTAATCATAAATGTTGTTTTCGACAGACAGGAATGTCTGCCCCACTGGTTTTGAGACAGCCTCTTTAGGTCGTGTGTAAAATGCGCACACATATGAGGCTTTAGCCCCAATTAGAAAGCAGAATTACATGAAAAAATTCATTTTAGTACCTTTTATCGCACTATCATTTATCGGTGCAATTTGCAGTAAGAGCGATGACTCTGCTACCAATGATCAAAAGAAAAAGGATCAAGAAATGCAGAAGAATTCTGAGGGTTCTCTATCCAACAGCAATAATTCGGCCGGCAGTAACTCAAGTATTTATCCGCAAGCTTCGGATAAACTATTAACCAGCGATGATGTAAGTAATCTGGATGCCTGGGAACTCAAAATTATGCGCAATGAAATATATGCAAGGCATGGCTATATATTTAAAACAGAGGAAATGAAGAGTTATTTCGGCTCGCAAAAGTGGTACTCACCACGATATGAAAATGTAGATGACCGGCTTACTGATGTAGAGAAGAAAAATATCGCGCTTATAAAACGCTACGAAAGCCGCCTCGGCAATAACGATTATAGCAGGTAGCTTTGTGGTACACTCCCCGTTAAGTGGCACAGGCATTCGGAACATCCCGTCTTTTGCGGGACTTGCCTGTGCTCAATGAAAAATCTAACCCCCGTTGTTGGTGTTTTCACCAACAACTTAATCATAACCTCAATGACAAATAACTTCTTCCTTAGCTTGTTTTTTTTCAAGTTTTGGACTCAAATAGGGAATTCCAAGATTCAATCCGCGCATAATAAATATTACAGCAAGTATTATCGAAAATACAGGCAAAAGCCTTGTTACCCGCTGCCGGAGATTCAGATTGATAACGCCGCCAATAAGCGAAGTGCCAAGCATAACGGGTATTGTTCCCAGCCCGAACATTGTCATAAACAGCATTCCGTTTAATGTATCACCAACTGCTATAGCGCCAGTTACGCCTATGTAAACAAATCCGCAGGGAAGTAAGCCGTTCAGCATGCCTAATACCAGCATTGAGGACATTGAGTGCATCCTGAACATCCTGCCAAAGTAACTTTTGAGCAATCCAACCAAACGGTACAAACCTAGTGCATTCGAGAGCTTCATTCTGTATGAAACAGGAATAACTACAACAAGTATTATCAATACTCCAAGAGAAATTGAAATGATCCTCTGAAGTCCAATCATCTCAAGCCTTGAGCCAAGCAGTCCGAACAATAATCCTATTATTGAATATGTAATAACTCTCCCAAAATTATATAACAGCCTGGTAGCAACTACAGAATTACTCTTCGGCAATGCCAGAGCTATCGGACCGCACATACCTATGCAGTGAAAACTGCCCAGTAACCCCACCAGAAATCCTGTTAATAATTCCACTTGTATGCTTCTATTATTTATTGTTCACTGATAATTGACAATTGATAATTGCTCATTGTATCATTATCTTCTCTTCACTGAAATAATCCTTACCATCCATTTCCCAGTTTACCTGTACTTTCCACAACCCCTTTTTCAGACTCGCAGTGCTTATAACCTGTTTGGCGTCTATGCCGGGCTCTATGGCAGTTTTAAAATCACTCTTGGCATCACTTGGTCTGTAGAATGCAATTTCTCCTGTAATAATGCTTTTGGTAAACGGATATGAAAGAACTACTGCGCCTACAGTAGCCTCAATTGCAAGTTTAGTTTCAAGCGAGTTTGTATTATTGATCTTGTTTATCTGCTCCTGGTACTTTATCTCTTTTTCGTAATAATTTGGCGTAACAAGATCTATGTTTTTGGTAACTGATTTATACACCATAAATCCCATTCCCAGAAAGAAAACCACGAATACTAAAATTAATCCTTTTCCCCAGCTTATTTTCATTTTGTCTTATTGATTGTTGGGCAGCGGCCCCAAAAAAGTTGTTTTATATGTACTGAATTTTTCACCATTTTTATACAACCCTATTTCAAGCGGTGTATTCATTGCTTTCATTTTGTTTTTATCCAATAGTACAAGAAATTTCGTTTCACTGACATCATTAGAGCCTACCTTTATTTCATTGCCTATCACCTTAATATCACCGTCAATATTTTCTAGCTTGATGATTACCGGCACATCTTCAAATGTCTTGTTTGTAAGTTTCATCGTGTATAGATTACTTATCTTGTTATCAGGCTGTTCCTGGAATATCATCCCGGGGGCTCTTAATATCGTAACATCTATCGGATTCCTTGTTATCAATAGTATTACCAGGATACCCGTTAACACAGTCAATAAAATTGAATAGGCAACAACTCTGCCTGTAACTTTGAACTTAGTTCTGTCTTTAATGCTATTTTCTGATGCAAACCTGATAAGCCCCCGGGGTTTATTTATCTTATCCATTACCGTATCGCAAGAATCAATGCAGGCAGTACAGTTCACGCATTCAAGCTGAGTGCCGTTTCGTATATCAATCCCCGTGGGACAAACAACAACACATTCTTTGCAGTCAACACAATCACCCAGCAACCTTTCTTCGTTTTTCCTCAGTTTACCCCTTGGTTCGCCTCTTACGTAGTCATATGCAATTACCGTTGTGTTCCTATCCAGCAATACGCCCTGCAGGCGACCGTAAGGGCAAACATATATGCAGGCGTACTCCCTGAACCACGCAAAAACAAAATAAAAAGCTCCGGAAAAAAGCAGCATTGCAATAAAACCCCATAAATGCTGCTTAACAGGATCAGTAATAATATTCCGGAGCTCATCAATTCCAACTATCCATGCCAAAAATGTATTGGCTATAAGGACTGAAAGCGAAAAAAATATTGACCATTTAAGAAGTTTTTTAATGATCTTCTTAACGTTCCATGGCGATTTATCTAAAAGCTTTTGCCTTAAATAATCTCCTTCGATAAGGTACTCGATCTTCCTGAAAACCATTTCCAGAAAAACTGTTTGAGGGCATGCCCAGCCGCAAAATACCCTGCCAAATACCGCTGTAAATAAAACAATTGAAACAACAAATGATATGAATCCAAGCGCAAGTATGAAAAAATCATGCGTGCCAAACACCTGGCCAAATATGATGAACTTCCTTTCTATGATATTAAACATCATAAAAGAATGTCCGCCGATCTTTATCAGCGGCATTATGAATAAGAAAGCAAGAAGTATTATACTGAATATCATACGGGCATTATGAAATCTGCCTTTTGGCTTCTTGGGATAAATAACTTTGCGTTTCCCTTCATCAGTAACGATATCAAGGTGATCTCTGAAAGAGTCAGCTTCTATCAATATATTTTCGTTTTTCATGTGCATAATATGCGGGATTTGTTTCTTTACCCTCACCCCCTTACCCCTCTCCCGGAGGGAGAGAGGAGAGAATTCCTATAATTCTCTGATTTTCTCCCCTTCTCCTATAAGGAGAGGGGGCAGGGGGTGAGGTCGTTAATGCTTTTTGCTGCACCCCCCAATATCCTACTTAACCTTAATCGAATCTTTCTTAATCTTAGTTGTATCTGTTTTTACTTTTGATGTATCAACTTTTACTTTGCTGCTATCTGTTGCCTTTAACGAATCATTCCCGGTCTTTACGCTATCTACCCAGATATTGCCTTCGGGGGGCTTGCTAACCGAAGGCGTTGTTCCCTGCAGACTCAGCACATAACTGCTAACCTGCTGCATTTGTTTTGGCGTAAGTGATGTCTGCCATGAAATCATTCCTTTTGCAGGTACACCATTCTTAATAGTCGTGAACACATTCTTTATTCCGCCGCCATGTATCCAGTTTTTATCCGTTAGGTTAGGACCCACTGTTCCGCCGCCATCAGGGCCGTGGCATGGAGTGCAGCTTGTCATAAAAATCTGCTTGCCCTTATCAAGGTCTTCTGCACTTGTCATAAGTGTCACATTATTTTCATTTATAAATGCTCCGGTTCTTATCAGCTCTTCCCTTTTTTCATTTGCTATCTTCACTTCCTGCAGGTATTCATCAACCATCACGCTTCCAGATCCCAGTACATGATAATCCACCATATAAACAATAGCTATTAGAATTGTACCGTAAAACAGTACATTAAACCATGGCGGAACAGTATTGTTAAGCTCTTTGATCCCGTCAAAGTCATGGTCAAGCATTATGTCTTTTTCGCGCTCAATAGGAACCCCCCTGTTAAGAATTCCGGATAACTTCTTAAGGAAAGAATATCTTTCACGTCTTCTTTCGCCTGAGTATTTGTATTTGGGAGCCGAAAGCACAAAGAACAGCACGAATAAAAACGCGACCAGCAGGAAAGCCATTGCGCCGGCAAGCTGAGAATATTCATCCATTGAATTATCTTTTGTGGTTTGTGAATACAGCCCTGAACTTATCAGCAATAATAATAGTGCAAATGTTCTGCTTAACATATCGTTTATGAATTTCATTTCAGTCCTCCTCTTGTGTTAATATTTTCGGTATCATCAAGGGGAATGTTAGACATTCTTGTGATTGTTTTCTTATCGATCAGAAATATCCACATCAAAATTACTACGAACATGAAAAAGAACATTATCAAAGCAATTATAGGATATATTTCAACGCCGGATATACTTTCAAGTACTTGCTTATACATTTTACTTAACTCCCTTCATATCGGCTGGTTTATTGCCCTTTATATCAGTGCCAAGCCTTTGCAGGTATGCTATCATGGCTATAATTTCCTTTTCTGGTGTTACAGGAGCGCCGTTTTTTTGCAGATCAGCAGCTATCTCCATTGCCTGTTTGTTCAGGTCATCATTTGCGATCTTCTCATAACCTTCAGTATAAGGTACTCCAATAGATCGCAGCGCATTTATTTTAGATTCGGTAGTAGATATATCAAGATCATTTTCCAGCAGCCAGTCATAAACCGGCATTAATGAGCCCGGTGAGATCTGCCTCGGGTCCTGCATATGCAGGTAGTGCCAAACATTGGGATATTTGCCTCCTTCTCTCTGCAGATCAGGTCCTGTGCGCTTTGAGCCCCACAGGAAAGGATGGTCATATACAAACTCTCCAGCCTTTGAATACTCGCCATAGCGTTCTGTTTCTGAGCGGAACGGACGTATCATCTGTGAGTGGCAATTATTGCATCCTTCACGTATATAAAGGTCGCGGCCCTGAAGCTCAAGCGGAGAATACGGCTTTACGCTTGATATTGTTGGAACATTTGATTTGATCAGAAATGTCGGAATAATTTCAATGAGTCCGCCTATTAAAACCAAAACAGTAGCAAGAAGAGCAAACTGCATCGGGCGTTTTTCAAGCCAGCGGTGCCTTGCCTCTTTCTTAGAACCTGCATCAATCGTCTCTCTTGCCGGCGCTTCTGTATCCTCGTTTGCGGCAAGTGAACCTGACTTAATTGTTTTTACAAGGTTATACACTCCAACAATTACCCCAACAAAATACATTGTACCGCCAATAGAACGGATGGCGTACAAAGGTATAAGATTCGTTACGGTTTCGAGGAAGTTTGGATATTGCAGAATTCCTTCGGGTGTGAATTGTTTCCACATTAATGATTGTGTTATGCCTGACCAGTACATCGGCACGGCATAAAACACTATCCCAAGCGTACATATCCAGAAATGGAAATTAGCAAGTGTTTTGGAATATAAAGTAGTTTTGTAGATCCTGGGGATCAGCCAGTATAACATTGCAAACGAAAGAAATCCGTTCCAGCCAAGTGCGCCGATATGAACATGAGCAACTATCCAATCTGTAAAATGCGCAATTGCATTAACATTCTTTAATGAAAGCATAGGGCCTTCAAATGTTGCCATGCCATATGCTGTAACCGCAACAACCATGAATTTAAGTATAGGGTCTTCACGTACCTTATCCCATGCGCCGCGAAGTGTTAACAGACCGTTTATCATACCGCCCCATGATGGCGCGATAAGCATAATTGAAAATACTGTGCCAAGTGATTGTGCCCAGTCAGGAAGTGATGTGTACAATAAATGATGCGGCCCTGCCCAAATGTAAATAAATATCAGCGACCAGAAGTGCACTATGGAAAGCTTATATGAATACACCGGCCTTCCGGCTGCCTTAGGCAGGAAGTAATACATCAGCCCTAAAAACGGAGTGGTCAAAAAGAATGCAACTGCATTGTGCCCATACCACCATTGCACAAGTGCATCCTGTACGCCTGCATACATTGAATAGCTTTTGAACAGGTTTACAGGTATTTCAATAGAATTAACTATGTGCAGCACAGCAACTGTTACAACAGTTGCTATGTAGAACCAGATAGCAACATACATATGCTTTTCCCTGCGTTTGGCTATCGTCCCGAACATGTTGATGGCAAAAACCACCCACACGAGTGCGATCAGGATATCGATAGGCCACTCAAGTTCAGCATATTCCTTGCTAGTAGTTATACCTAAAGGAAGTGTTAGAGCTGCACATAGAATTATTGACTGCCAGCCCCAGAAGTGGATCTTACTCAGAAGATCGCTGAACATTCTGGCCTTGCAAACTCTTTGTAATGAATAATAAATCCCCATGAACATTGCATTGCCAACAAATGCAAATATTACAGCATTTGTGTGTAAAGGCCTTAAGCGGCTGAACGTTGTGTATGGTAATCCGAAATTAAGTACCGGTAAGTATATCTGGAAAGCTATCAGCAAGCCCACAAGCATTCCCACTACTCCCCATATCATTGTTGCTATGGCAAAATTGCGGACCGATTGGTTATCATAACTGAACTTCTCCAATTCCATAACAGAAGTCTCCTTTTATATTAAACTAATTTCTTCTAAACAATTCTTTATTCTCTCATATGCTATTGTAATATCATTATCCAGCCCTATCGAAAAACGGATCAGTCCTTCGCTCAAACCCATTTGTTTTTGCTCTTCCTCAGGTATCTCAGAGGATGTGCTGTGCCCGGGGCAGCTGAAGAGTGTTTTAAAATATCCAAGGCTTACTGCAAGGTAACCAACTTTCTCTTCCTGCATTCTAGTAAGCAGTTTTTCTGCTTTTTCATAGCTTCCCAGATCCAAAGCTATCATACCTCCGTAGCCAAAGCCTTCATTCATGATCTCGTTATACAGTTTGTAATGCTTATTGCTTTTCAGGCCGGGATAGTAAACTTTCAGTTTTAGTTTTTCGAATTCCTTTGCAAGGTACAGGGCATTTTCACTGTGTTTCTTCATCCTTATGTGCAGGGTGTGAATATTCTTCAGAATGCTTGCTGCCCTGAGGCTATCCAATACGGGACCCAGCAGCATTGTTGCACCGGAATTTACATCAACAAGGCTTTCGATAAATTCACGGTTTGAACATATACAGCCTGCAACACAATCACTTGTTCCGTTTATGTACTTAGTCATACTGTGCACAACAATATCCGCTCCTAGCCTTAGAGGAGAAATTATCATCGGGCTGAAAGTATTATCAACAACAAGCTTTATGCCGCGGCTTTTTGCTATTTTGCTGATTGCAGGGATATCGGTTATTTCAAGCAGGGGATTACTAACTGACTCTGCATAGATCACTTTTGTTTTATCAGTAATTGCTTTTTCAACATGGTCAAGGTTTTGCATATCAACAAACTTCACTTTTATATCAAACTTCGGTAGAAAATTTTTGAAGAATGCATAAGTACCGCCATAGATCGTTCTTTCAGAAATTATTTCATCACCTGCCTGGCATATCTGCATTACAGCAGAGCTTATCGCTCCCATCCCCGAAGCTGTTACCTGCGCCGCTTCAGCGTCTTCAAGGCGTGCAAGTGTATCTGAAAGGAATTTATTTATCGGGTTCCAGTGCCGGGAGTACAGAAAACAACCTTCAATATCATTCTGAAATGAATCGTTCATGGCCTTTGGGCTCATGAATGTAAATGTTGATGAATCGGTAATAGATGGATTTACATCACCAAATTCACCGAATACAAGGTAATCATGAATGCTTGTGCTTGGATCGAACTTCTTCATTATCCTGCTTCTTTCTATTTTCGTTATCAAACAAAATACGCACTGAAGGGGTGTATTTATCTTCGTACTGTCCGCTTTTAACCGCCCATAAAAATGCCACAAGGAAACCGCCTGCAACCAATATGCTGGAAAAGATCAGTACAACAATTACACTCATTTCAATGCTTTCATTTTTGCTGCAATACTTGTGGATAAAACTGTGAAAAGTACAACTGTGATAGAACTTGCCGGCATAAGAATTGCTGCAAGTAGTGGAGATATCTCAGACTGAAATGCAAGTGACACTCCGGCAATATTGTACATTACTGATATCGCAAAACTTGCCATTATAACATGCTTGGTCGCTTTCGAGAATTTGATTATCCTGTTCAGGCTGCTAAACTCACCTGCATCCAGGATCGCATCGCAGGAAGGTGAGAAACTTGTAATATCTTCTGTTACTGCAATTCCAACATCACTTTGCTTCAGAGCGCCGGCATCGTTTAAGCCATCACCTATCATTAATATGTTTTTCCCGTCGTTTTGAAGTCTTTTTATATACTCCAGTTTGTTTTCAGGCGACTGGTTAAAAATGATACCGCTTTCCGATTCAAAATACTTCATCAGGTTTTCTTTTTCGCCGTCGCTATCGCCTGAAAGCACTTTCAATTCGTATTTATTTTTTAAACTTCCGGTTATGCTTTCCAGGCCTGCTCTGTAAATGTTATTTACAGAGAAAAATCCTTTTATGATACCGTCTATCGAAAGAAATATCCTCGTATCCTGTTTGTTAAGGCTCCCGTCTTTTATCTTCAGTATCTTATTGGTATCGGCAGCAAAAAGCGCTGAACCCAGCCTTAGATTTCTGTTTTCAACTATTCCTTCTATGCCTTTACCGGATTGTTCGGTAAATTTTGTAACTTCATAGATCTTTGAGTATTCAATAGCCTCGTAGATCTTCGCGCTCAGGGGATGAGTAGAATTCCTCACAAGTGACTTTACCAGCTTCTGTTCATATGCATTCAGCACGATTCCGGTAAAAGTGATATCGGCATCTCCTGTTTTAGTGATGGTGCCGGTTTTATCAAATACAATTGTATCTATCTTTGAAAGTCTTTCAACGACAGACGAATTTTTGGCGTAGAATTTGTTTCTGCCAAGTATCCTTACAGCATTACCTAGCGCGAACGGATTTGTAAGCGCAATTCCGCATGGGCACGCAATTATAAGCACTGCCGTAAATGCGTTTATTGCAGTTCTTAGGCTGTGCGGATACCAGTAAATAAAGGCTGCAGCGGCAATAAGCAGGATGACTACCGTGAAGTACTTGCCAACAACATTTACCAGTGAATTAAACTTATCTTCATCCTTCTTAATAAATGTATCTTTATTCCACAACTGTGTCAGGTAGCTTCGTGAAACTGTCCTTATCACTTCAAGCTCAATAGCACTGCCTTTCTGCCTGCCGCCTGCGTATATGATCTCGCCAACAACTTTCTGTACCGGTATTGATTCACCCGTTACAAAACTATAATCAATATTGGCATTCCCGTTAAACAAAATTGCATCTGCCGGAATGAGCTCATTATTCCTTATTACAATGCGCATTCCTGCTTCAAGATTCGAGACCGGCTCGCTTTTCTCAATTCCCTGTTTCTTTACTGTAACTGAAATAGGGAAGTATGATTTGTAATTCCTCTCAAAATTTAGCGCATCATATGTCTTGCTTTGGAATATTTTGCCAAGCAGTAAAAAGAATATCAGCCCTGTCATTGAATCAATAAATCCAACACCGGTATTTGTCGCGATCTCATATGTACTTCTTGCAAATAATACAACAAGACCAAGCACTATCGGGAAATCTATATTGATCGTTCTTTGCTTCAAGCCGCCCCAGGCTGATTTGAAATAATCAGATGCCGAATAAAACAGTACCGGAGTTCCAAGCAGAAGATTTATCAGCGCGAAGAATTGTTTGAAACCATGCTCAAGTGTTCCTTCTATGGCAAGGTATTCCGGAAAGCTGAGAAGCATTATGTTGCCAAAACAGAATCCCGCCACCCCTATCTTGTAATAAAGACTCTTGTTTGATCTGTATTTTACTTTATTCTCAAGATCATTCAGGCTGATTTGCGGCTCGTAGCCAATTGAAACAAGCAGCTCCACAATTTGCCGCAGACTTATCCCGGAAGGATCATACTTCACGTTTAGCTGTTTCTGAAGGAAATTCACTTCTGAATGGATTATCGCAGGGTCAAGTTTATGCAGATTTTCAAGAAGCCAGATGCAGGAAGAGCAGTGAATTTGGGGAATTGCAAAATTGCTTATGGATATTCTTCCGTCAGTAAAGCTTGTAAGCTGTCTTATGATATTGGTATCGTCCAGAAACGAATACCTTGAGCTTACTGCTTTATCAAGCCGTTTTTGTGATATTCCCGGGTTTTTATCAAGATCGTAATACTCACAAAGATTGTTTTCCTGTAAGATCTCATATACCGTTTTACACCCGTTACAGCAGAAATACATGCTGCCGGTGTGAATATCCAGACTCGTGCATAAATCACCGCAGTGATAGCAGAGAGTCCCTTCCTTTAGGTTTACTACTTCTGAAATCTGCATATTCTGCTACAAAATTAGCTCTTACGGTCATATTCTCATATGACCTGTGTCAAAGGAAAGTATGATTTTTATCATTTTTTGGGTGATTTAGTACAATTTCGAAGTGCAATCGCAATAAGTGCAATTGAATCATATCCCGTTGACCTAATTTCACAGAACTTTTATTAAAATTATGGTATTTTACCCCTTCAATGCAAAAGATCACTTCAAATATGCTTTTTTCAGTCCACTTAGTTTTGACTGTCCTTTTATTTAGCTTGATATCCTGTGGCAATAGTAATCAATCTAAACTACAGGGTAATTGGGGCGTTTCGGGGGCTGCGGGAGATTCAACTGAATTCCAGGCTTGGTATATTAACTATTCATTTGAAGGCAGGGAATACAAAAAAGCCGGTTACCCTCCCATTACAGAAGAAGGCACTTTTGAAATTATCAGCGAGAACAAAGATAGCCTTGAGCTGTATTTCAATGTATTAAGCTCCAGCCCCGAAACTAAAAGCTATAAGCAATGGGTTTTGCTGAAAGATTGTTCGCTGTTTATAGGTGATCTTGAACTGAAGAAGAAGTAGGCTGTGAAGTACCCGCGAAAGCGGGTATCCAAATATTGGGTTAAAGAAGAAGTTGACTGTGAAATACTTGTCCCGTATTTTCCCCTCTCCTTTAAAGAGAGGGGGTTAGGGGGTGAGGTTTTGCTTTTGCTAAAAGATAGCTCGCTCTTTATTGGTGACCTTGAGTTTAGGAAGAAGTAGCCTGTATCTACAACTAATCTTTTGACCCGATAACTCTATACACAACTCCGGCTATGATTGCACCAGCTATAGGAGCAGCAATGAACATCCACAATTGTTCAATTGCCCATCCTCCGACAAATAACGCCTGGCTTATACTTCTAGCAGGATTTACCGAAGTATTTGTTACAGGAATACTTATAAGATGCACCAGTGTTAATCCAAGTCCTATTGCAATTCCTGCAAAACCTTTTGGTGCTCGTTCGTCTGTTGCTCCAAGAATTATGATAAGGAACATAAATGTCATTACAACTTCACAAACCAGTGCGCTTATCATACTGTAATGTCCGGGAGAGTGCTCTCCGTATCCATTGGCTGCAAATCCGCCAATAGCGCTCCCGTTGCCCGTTGCTATTACGTATAACACTCCGGCAGCTGCAATTGCTCCAAGAACTTGTGATAGAATATAGGGTAACAATTCTTTTGTGTTAAACCTTCCGCCGATCCAAAGCCCGATCGAAACCGCAGGATTCAGATGTGCTCCTGAAATATGACCTAGTGAATAAGCTATCGTTAGAACAGTGAGACCGAAAGCAAGTGAAACGCCAACCAGTCCGATACCTACCTCTGGAAATGCAGCAGCAAGTACTGCGCTTCCGCATCCTCCAAGTACAAGCCAAAATGTTCCGATAAATTCTGCCAAAAGTTTTTTCATTTTCTTGTTGTTTAAGTTAAATTCTGTTCACTCAAAATTACACTTTAATGTATATTTTTGCAATTATATTCGGCAATTTGAGTTCTTCATTTCCCTTTGAAACTCCTTCAAATTTTGGGTATATTTGTAAATTATATAAAAAAATGGTCGTTTTGCCCTGTTGGGTGAAGCTTTACCTATAATATCTATTTAAAGAAAGGCTTGTAATGCGTAAATATTTTGCACTGAGTTTTGTAATAGCACTATTGGTTGTATTTGTATATGGCTGCGGTGATAAAAAAGATGATAAAACAAGTAAAGACGGCAATACCACTGATCTTATCAAAAAAGACAGTGTGAGCGGAAAACAAATGGTTCAGCTTAAGTATGTTGTTAAAAAAGGAGATAAGTTTAACTATAAGATGGTTGCAAAAACATCTAATATGGAAAAATCACCTGCAACTGAAGATAAAGAAGTAAAACAGGATAACGAGATAAATTACTATTATAGCAAAGAAGTAAATGATGTTGACGGCAGCGGAATAATTTCTTACAAGGTAAATTTTGATTCTATTAATATAAGCTCTTCAATGGGTGATCAGAGCATTAAGTATAACTCCACCGTTAACGATAGCGTCAGGCAGAATCCTGCATTCATGCAGTATAATGCAGTTGTTAACAATCCGTTTTTCATCCGAGTCAGCTCTCTTGGCGAAATTACCGATGTTTACGGACTCGAAAAAATTTACGAAAACCTTTTCAAATCTCTTGGTGATACATTAAAAGAATCCGATAAAGAAGAAATTAAACAGTCATTCGGCAAGGAATCCATCAAAGAGATCCTACAGCAGGAATACCAGATATGCCCCTCAGCTCCTGTTGCGGTTGATTCCAGCTGGAACAAAGCTTTCAATACGGCTGTGCTTTTCTTTGAAGTGGTTAACAATGCTAAATATACACTCAAGAACATTGAAGATAAAAACGGACAGCAGATCGCAAATGTAGAAGCACTCCTGAACGTTGAATTCAAGAATAAAGAAGTCAAAGAACGCGGCATGACCGTTAAGATAGAAAGTGCTGAGACCTCAGGCAGCGGCAAAATTTCAATTAACCTGAACAGGGGATGCATATCAAGCAAAGAAACTATTACTACGCTCAAGCTTGATCTTAAACTCTCTGCGCAGGGTCAATCGGCAAACTCAACACAGGCCGTTACAACAAATCTGACTGTAACTTTGCTGAATTAACTCCCGATATTATGGCAATAAAGAATTTAGTGCTTTTAGATCACCCGCTGGTCAAAAGCTATATCACAAAAATTCGGGATAAGAACACGTCTTATTTCGAGTTCCGTCAGTATGTTGATAAGCTTTCAATGCTCTTAGCCTATGAAGCAGGTAAAGAGCTTACTCTGGTTCCCAGGAAGATCAAAACTCCTCTTTCAAACTTTGCCGGTTCACAGATAAAAGGTGAGATTGTCCTTATGCCAATTTTAAGGGCTGGACTTGGTTTAATGAATGGCTTCGCACAAATATTTCCCGAAGCAAGGATAAGCCATTTAGGAGTTTACCGCAATGAAGTTACTCTTCAGCCCATCCGCTATTATTTTAAATTCCCGAGGCTTAAAGACAGGAAAAATTCCATAGTTTATATTCTGGACCCTATGCTGGCTACAGGCGGAAGCATGTGCTCAGCAATTGATGAAGCTAAAAAAACGGGAATCGGTAAGATAGTTGTTGCCTGTCTTGTAGCTGCACCTGAGGGTGTTAAGGAAGTGAGTAAATATCACAAAGATATTAAAATATTAACCTGCGCTTTGGATAGAAAACTTAATAGTGTTGGTTACATAGTACCCGGACTTGGCGACGCCGGAGATAGACTTTTCGGGACTCTATAAAATAAATTCGTAATTGTCTTGCTAAACACACTTTATAAAAAGAAGCTCGATGACCTGCTTGCAATCTGCAGGAAGAACCTTGGCGAATTCAACGAAAAGCTTATAACTGATGCTTTCAAATTCAGTCTAAACGCGCACAGGCTGGATAAACGCGCCTCCGGTGAGCCATTCATAATTCATCCCTACGAAGTAGCCTCAATCGTTGCCAAAGAAATTCCGCTGGATGATATTACAATTGCCAGTGCGCTCCTGCATGATGTAGTTGAAGATACTAAGTTCACCTACGAAGATGTTAAAGCTGAGTTTGGCGAAACTATTGCCGATATAGTTGACGGCGCTACCAAGATAGAAGGCATGTTCGAAAATTATGAAGCCAAGCAGGTAGAAAATTACCGCAAGATGCTGCTATCTATGAGCGATGATATCCGTGTAATACTTGTTAAGTTCGCTGACCGTTTGCATAATATGAAAACCCTTGAATACCTTAACCCAGAGCGGCAGGTTCGAATGGCAAGAGAGACCATGGAAATTTACGCGCCTCTTGCTCACAGGCTTGGACTATCCCGTGTGAAAACTGAATTCGAAGACCTTGCGTTCAAGTATCTGGATAGGCAGTTCTACAAAGAGATCTCAAAAAAAGTAATTGCCAAAAAGAAAGAGCGTGAATCGTATGTCAATAAATTTATCCAGCCGATAAAAGCTGAATTGGATAAAGAAGGCTTTAAATACGAAATTTCGGGAAGGGCAAAGCATCTTTACAGCATTGCCAAAAAAATGAAATCCCGCAATAAGACTTTTGAAGAGATCTACGATTTGTTTGCGGTCAGAATAATACTTGATACCGCCGATAGGAACGATTGCTTCACAGCTTACGGAATTGCTTCAGAAATTTATATTCCCGTACCGGAAAGATTCAAAGATTACATCTCGCTTCCTAAACAGAACGGGTACCAGTCAATACACACAACTCTTATCGGCCCGGAAGGTAAGATGGTTGAAGTTCAGATACGCACACGCGATATGCATGAAGTTGCAGAAAAAGGTGTTGCGGCTCACTGGAAGTATAAAGAAAATATCAATGTCAGCGATATCCAGATGGAAGACTGGATAAGCTGGATAAGAGACTTGTTTGAAAATACTTCGAAGGAATCAACCCCTAAACAGATCATCGAAGGGCTAAAACTCAATCTATACCAGGATGAGATATATGTATTTACTCCAAAAGGCGACCTCAAAATTCTGCCTGTAAACTCAACCCCTATAGATTTTGCATTTGATATACACAGCGAAGTTGGTTATAAATGTATCGGCGCCAAGGTCAATGGAAAGATTGTACCGCTGGATTCAAAACTCAAAAGCGGCGACCAGGTTGAAGTTATTACCTCAAAAATAAAAAAGCCGCACCAGGACTGGGAGAAATCCGTAGTTACGCATAAGGCAAAATCTGATATTCACAAATATTTTAATAATGAACGCCGTCTTAAAATTGATGAAGGCAGGGAAACATGGGCTAAGAAGCTGAAGAAGATGAAGCTATCGCTCTCTGAAGATGAAATGATAAAACTTCTGGCAAGGCTAAAGTTTGATAGCATTCAAAGTATGTATGTTTCAATTGCCGAAAATCAGGTTACTGCAGATGAACTCTATGAGATAATAAAAGATAAGAATAAACTCTTAAGCGGTGAAGTTGATTCACCCTGGGTTAAACCATTTGAAAAAAGCCTGCTAGCAAAAGTTAAAGAAAATGAACCCAGCCTGTTTGAATCATATATTAAAACTGCAAGATCGAACAAGAATAAGATTGTCGCAGGTGGTGATGTTAAAGACCTAATGTTTGGCTATGCTAATTGCTGTAACCCGATTCCCGGTGAAGATATTATTGGATTTATTTCCAAGACAGAAGGAATAAAGATCCATAAAAAATCATGCAAGAACCTTAGCAATCTCTTTCTAACCGATCCTCAAAGAATTATCGACGTTCAGTGGCCCGAAGAAGTTGAAGATGACTTTTTTGTCGGTATCAAAATTAACGGTGAAGACCGCCCAGGAATGCTTAACGAGATAACTAATGTCATTTCAGTGCACAGTAATACCAATATTAAGAGCGTCAGCATTTCATCTAAAGGCGCAATGTTTGATGGTACCGTAATCCTTATGGTAAAAAACATCACTCACCTTACTGAATTAATCGAAAAGATCAAGAATATTACCGGAGTATTTGAAGCAAAACGTTTCGAAGAATGATCCTTTTATTCCCCCTCTCCTTTTAGGAGAGGGGGTTAGGGTCTGCCTTCCGTCTAAGCCGGACGGGGCTGCAGGCAGGGGTGAAGGTAGTTCATGAGTTTGCACATTGGTAGTACTTGTTTTTTAAATGGTTTTTTTTCGGAAGCCTCTACTTTTGCATATTAAGTCTTAAATTAAAAACTCTTAAAATTCTTCATATTACATAAATTGTTATTTTTATATATTTGAAACTATGAAAACAAAATTACTATTGGTTTGCTTAAGTATTTGTGCAGTCCTTTCATTTAGATTTTATTCAGGCTCAACCTCAGAAGGCAGTGGGCATTTCGCAAACGGTGATGGTGATACACTTATTATTCCAGGCGAAAAGCATTTTAAGAACATGAAAATGCTCACCAATGGCGGAGAAAATGCAGAGGCATATTTTTCGTTTGATGGCTCGAAAATTATCTTTCAATCAACCCGCCCGCCTTATGATTGTGATCAGATATTCATTATGAATGTTGATGGTTCTGATGTTCATCTTGTAAGCACAGGCAAAGGGAGGACAACCTGTTCATATTTCTTCCCGGACGGGAAACATATTCTTTATGCTTCCACTCATTTAGGCGGAGATGTCTGCCCTGATAAACCGGATCACTCAAAAGGTTATGTATGGGCTTTGTACAATGATTATGAAATTTATAGAGCTTTGCCCGATGGCTCTAACCTGCAGAAACTGACCGATGTCAAAGGATACGACGCAGAGGCAACAATATCCCCTAAAGGAGATAAAATTGTCTTCACATCAACTCGTAACGGAGATATTGACCTCTATTCCATGAATCTCGATGGAAGCGATCTGAAACAGTTAACTAATATTGCAGGCTATGATGGCGGAGCATATTACTCATATGACGGCACGAAAATTGTCTTCCGCGCATCAAGATTTGATGATCCTGCGAAACTTAAGGAATACCAGGATCTTCTTGCCCTTGGACTTATCCGCCCCTCACAGCTTGAAATATATATTATGAACGCAGATGGCACTGGCATTCAGCAGGTTACAAGCAACGGGAAAGCTAACTTCGGTCCCTACTTCTTCCCCGATGATAAAAGAATAATCTATTGCTCTAACCAGGACGACCCCAAAGGCAGGAATTTTGATCTCTACGCCATAAATTTAGATGGTTCAGGCAATGAAAGGATTACATACGGAGACACTTTTGACGGATTCCCGATGTTTTCTATAAATGACGGCGGGAAAAAATTCGTTTTCTGTTCTAACCGCTTCAATGCAAAAGAAGGCGAAACAAATGTCTTCATTTGCGACTGGGTTGAGTAGAGTCCAAGTATCAAATACTAAAAACCAAAAATCAAATTATCGTCAAACAACTCCGTAGGAGTTGCATATCTATAAAAATCAATCAGTAATATTACGACTCCATTGGAGTCGAACACCAATTTTAAACAATCATATTATGAATTTAACCGTAAAAATTTTACTATCATCTATAATTTTTCTTTCCCTCTCAGCTTTTAATACAGGTGATAATAACCCAAAGATCACTTCTGATGAAGTGTTAAGCCACATCAAATACCTTGCAAGCGATGAGCTTGCCGGCAGGTTTCCGGGTACGGCGGGTGACTCATTAACCGAAGCATATATTACAAAGTATTTCAAGCAGTACGGATTGAAACCGGCAGGAGAGAGCGGGTACAGGCAAAATTTTGATTACATTAGTGAAGTAAAGCTTGGGTCTGCCAATAAATGCGCTTTAACAAACGGCGAGCTTTTAAACGGCCCGGGTACCGATTATATTCCGGTCTATCTTTCCGGCAACGGAACAGCGAGCGGGAAGATCGTTTTTGTCGGATACGGTATTGATGCTCCGGATCTTAATTATAATGATTATACCGGGATTGATCTTAAAGGCAGGATTGCTCTGATGATAGAATATTCACCCGGCTACAACTCTCCGCATGATAACCCGTTTTCAAAATATGAGAAGCTTAGATTCAAATGTGATGCCGCCAAAAAGCATGGTGCGGCGGGTATTATGATTGTCAAAGGGCCCGAAAGCGGCGAAGATGAGCTGATCAAACTCAGAATGTACGGCCCCGGTGAGAAGATGGATATCCCCGTTGTTAATGTTAAACGCGATCTGGTTGAATATATTTTCACTCTCAATAATTATTCGGGCCTGTCACAGGTTCAGAAACTGATCGATAGCACAAGAACGCCTAAGTCATTCGGATTTGAAACCGGCGGAACGGCAGAATTCACTGTTGACCTTATCCCCGTCAAAGCAAATACATGCAATATCATCGGAATGATCGAAGGGAAAGACCCTGTGCTAAAAAGTGAATATATCTTGGTAGGCGCACATATGGATCATCTTGGAGACGGTATGAAATACAGCTCCTTAAGCGAAAACCATTTCCCTGAAATACACAATGGGGCTGATGATAATGCAAGCGGCGTTGCCGGTGTTATGGAACTTGCCGGCTACTATTCATCAAAAAAGAAAGAACTTAAGCGCAGTATAATTTTTATGTGCTTCAGCGGTGAAGAAGCTGGCCTGCTTGGTTCATCATACTTTGTTAAAAGTGAACTGTCTAAAAAGTATAATGTAGTATCAATGCTTAATCTGGATATGATTGGCCGCCTTACTGATGACAAGCTGACCATTGGCGGTACAGGAACTTCATCAATATGGCAGCCATTGCTGGATTCACTCAATAAGTCATTTAGCTTTGCAGCTGCATATAATAAAGATGGATACGGGCCATCTGACCACGCCAGTTTTTATGCAAAAGGCATACCCGTTCTGTTCTTTTTCACCGGATTGCATAAGCAGTATCACAGGCCGGAAGATGACTGGGAACTCATAAATTCCGCAGGCGAAGTAAAGATACTTAATATGCTGGTTGGCATTATTAATTATGTAAATAAAATGCCTGCTAAGCCTGATTTCATTAAAGTGCAGGAAGAAAAGAAGCAGACCAATATGGGCTTCCGTGTTACACTTGGCGTAATACCGGATTACTCTTCAACAAAAGAAGGACTTGAAATTACCGGAGTCAAAACCGGCGGCGCTGCCGAAAAAGCAGGTCTGCAGGGCGGTGATGTTATCATCAAATTCGGCGATTATGAAATTAAAAACATCTACGATTATACCGAAGCCCTCGGCAAATTCAAGCCAGGAGAAGAAACCGAAGTAACTTTCAAAAGGGGAGAAGAAACAAAAACCGTAAAAGTAACATTTGCTAAGTAAGTTTTAAAAATAGCGTCGTGTCAGGCCTGCCCCTGCCTGCAGCAGGCAGGCGTACATGCGGGTTCTCAGGTATGGCACAGTAAGAGCATCAAATTTTAAAAAACAAATCTTGTCAGACTCTGTCTGACAAGTCAGGTTTGAGAACCTGACTTAACACCCGATTTTTCTTTAAATGAAGTATTAATGGGACGCTCATTGCGTCCCTTTTTATAATAATGGCTCCGTTAGGAGCCGAATGTTTGTTGCAAGCAGATTTATTATCATTTGAGCTCCGAAGGAGCGGTATAAAAACCAAAAGGGAACTCAATAGTTCCCTTTTTTGACAAAATCATTCTTATGCTTTTTTGCCTTTTTATTTTTTACTTCTGGCTGCCTTCAAATTACTTCAAGATCTTTATCCCCGTCGCCTTGATCCTGTACATTGTCTGCGGCCCTGTAATTGTGCTTGGATCTTTACCTGATTCTTCTGCAAAGTGTTTTGCCTGCTCTTCGGTAATTTCCTTTGTCGCAAATTCTCCTTCTATCACAGCGCGTTTATTTGTTATATCCATATCCTTAGGCATAATAAATTTATGCAGGGTGAGTGCACGGATATAATTCTTGCCATCGGTAATAATTGTCCAGCATCCGCCTGAGCGGCATAGCTCTGACATAGCACCTTCAACAACAACTGTCTTGCCTTCATATCCCTTAAGGTCAGCAAAAATATCTTCAACTTTAATTACTGTACTGCCTGCTGTGATATCAGCGCCATAAAGAGTGCCATCGGCAAGCTCTTTTGCTTCAACCTTTTCGCTATCATGCTGGGCTGCTAAATTAAAAGTGAATACAAACAAAATAACAAAAAACGGAATAATGTATTTCATGTTCATTTCTGGAAAAGTTTAGAAAATTATTAATTACATACAAAATTAGTGATTTTCCGCTAATTTTGTAATGGAAAAATTTTTATTTTAAAACTACCATCCTTTTTGTTGATTCTTAATGTATAGAAATATATAGCTTATTGGAATATCCTGAATTAAAATTTATGACATAGTAAAAAGCACACGGGATTTTGTTGAAAAGCATCGAAAATTCGCTCAGTTTTCTTGGAAATTCAAGATTTAACAAATTAATTACTATAAAATTTAACGAAAGGCAACTTAATTATATTTTATTCTGCTATTAAAATACTTATTTTAATATTAATCACTCACTTAGAATTCCGAGCAATTTCGTTTATAGTCTTAACTTCTCAAAATTAAATGGGAGAAATTGATTTCTTAAATTAACAATCTAAATGAAAAAAGTAATTGGAATTGATTTAGGCACAACAAATTCTGTTGTTTCATTCAAACGTAGTAATTCTGTAGAAATATTGAGAAATGATGACAGCGAAGAACTAACAAGATCATGTGTATCTATACTTAATGAAGAATTAATTGTTGGAAGAGTTGCATTCAATAATCTTGGACGTAACCCTGAAGATGTTATTTTATCTATAAAAAGATTAATGGGTATGAGTATATCAGATCCAAATGTCGAAACAATGATTGAGCAAGGTAAAGATCTATTTGGATACTATAAATACAACATAACAAAGCAAAGCGGTAGCACTGATGCTATCGTTATTATTTTAATAGGCAGAGAGTACACGCCTGAACAAATGAGTTCTGAAATCTTAAGAAAACTTAAGTCAATTGCTGAAAAATATTTTCAAGACGATGTGACTAATGCGGTGATTACAGTTCCTGCATACTTTAGTGAAAAACAAAAGACTGCAACACGTATCGCAGCAAACATGGCGGGTTTGAAAGTAAGTCAATTACTAGCTGAGCCTACAGCAGCAGCTATAGCTTATGGTGTTGATGAGTTAATTGCTGGGCAGGCTAAAACGGTATTAGTTTATGATTTTGGCGGAGGTACTTTTGATTTATCAGTATTAAATATTATAGATGGCCAATATTTTGAAATGGGAACTAGCGGTGATAGATGGTTAGGTGGCGATGATCTAGATAGAGCTATTCAGAAATATATCATAGACCGAATTTCAAAAGAATATAATATAGAAAACATTAATGATCTAATTAGAAACTTAAGGGATAATAAACGCTATATTTTTCTAAGTACATTCCGTGTTGAAACTGAAAAATTAAAAATACAATTAAGTTCAACTAATTCAGCCAATCTTACTTTAATAGGTATATTGCAGGATAGTGAAGGTGATGATATTGATATTGATGTAACGATAACAAGAAATGACTTGGAACAAATCATAAAGCCATTTGTTTCAAAAAGTATCTCGTTGGTAGATAAACTTTTAAAAGATATTGGATATGAAATAGAAATGATAGATCACATCTTGTTGGTCGGTGGGACATCATGTATTCCTCTGGTAAAACAGATGCTAGCGGACAACTACGGTGCGGCCAGGATTTTAGCAAGTAAGAGACCTATGCTGACCGTTGCTGAGGGTGCTGCCATTCTAGCTCATAGGCTTAGCGATGAATATGAGTGCCCTCAATGTGGCAGTGTGGTCTTACAGTCGCAAAAAATCTGTAATTGCAAGTTTGATCTCGAATCTGAAATTAAGAAAACTGGAATTAATGAAGTTTTGTATACTGCAAAAGACGATTATTTTATAGAATTAGCTAATAATACAGAAGATATTATTGTTAAGAAACAATCTACATTGCCTTTATCTGTATCTCGTGAATATGAAACAACAACTCAAAATCAGAGAATTGTGAAGGTCAATATTTTCACAATAAAGGAAAACAATATAAAGGAAACGCAGACGCTTGGCTATTTTACTATTGCTGAAGAGTTGCCTTTAGGCAGTAAAATTGTATTTGATATTGAGTTTGACATTAATGAAACATTCAAATGTTTTGCATATCTAAAAAATAGACCTACTGATAAGAAACAGGTAAGATTGAGCAGGGGAAGTATTGACACACGAGCCTATGAAAGCATTACTAATAAGATACAAGATCTCATTGAAGGGGACTATACTTATACTCAAAAAGAAAGTACGATTAAGTTTATTAATGAAAATGTCAAACAAATTGAAAATATCAGATTAGATGATAATCATAATGAAGCATTTTCGAAAGTGTATGTTTTAGTTGATGGTTATGTTCCACCCAATGAGGTAGATAATACTGATCAATGGGTATTATTTTGTGCTAATATTTTGACGTCACATTTTGATTTTCTATTAGGTCCAAATCACCAAAAAATGCTACGTTTAATTGAAGAGGCTCAACAAGATGAAGATGTATTATTAAAAATCCAGGCGATCAGAAATTTAGAAGAATTTATAAGTAATTATAATTTCTTAATTGAAATATTTGCTCTTAATCTTGCCAGTAAAGTGGCTGAAGACAAAAACAGCCATTCCGACGCTGTTAAGTTAAAACAATATTATGATAAAATATATACTTGCCTTAAAGAAAGTGAATTTGAGGAAGCAAAAGAAATATTAGAGCAAGCGGGCAGTTTAATAAACAAATACTTAGGTTCAGATAAAATATCAACATTATTAACAAAGTAAACTGTGAACTGTCCTATATGTAATAAAGGAGGTTTACCCAATGAAGCAGTATCATGCCCACAGTGCGATACTGATTTTGCCCACATTAGAGCGCTTGAGAAATTGCCTTTAGAACTTAAGGAGAACAAAAGCAAGAAGTTTCTTAATGTAATTTTATTTGTTATCATTTTATTGTTATCTTTATATATTGCTATACAACCTTTTAAATCTTCAAAAGAAGTTCAAAATATAGTTAATAAAGAAAGAATTGACTCTCTCGATATACTTATACACGAGAATAAGAAATATGTGAGTATTATTGATTCACTAAATAAAGCAAGTTATAGTAATTATTTTATTTATACAATTACTCGAGGTGATGATGTATCTAGAATTCGCAAAATGTTTTCAATACAGGATACTCAATTAAGTGATTTTCTTCTATTGAATAAAATAGCAAATGAGGATTTTATTCGTGAAGGACAAACTCTGAAAATACCTGTTATCGAAAAATTGAAATAATAGTTGGCTTAATGTCTATAGTAAACTCAGTCATATTCGGTTTTGCTTTCACTTTAGCCGTTATAATATATAATGTTGGTATTCTATTATCTGCAAAGCTTTTCAAGATTAAGATTGAGAAATTTTATATATTCTTTGATTCTTTCAATAAAAGATTTACAAAGTTTTATATTAACAATTGTGAGGTTGGTTTAGGTGTGTTTCCTACCGGTGGCTATGTAAAATTAGCAGGTATGGATTCAGATAGAGGTACCTTACTTGATGAAAGTCAAAAATTTAATTCAAAAACTCGTAATCAAAAATTTCTTGTTACATTCTCGGGAATTATGCTATCAATGTTGTTGTTAATTATATCCATTTCATTAATTAACACATATAACTTAATTGTAGATAATGTAGATTACTATCTTTCCTCTCTTGTTTTATTTGCTGAATATTTACTAAATGATTTAAGTTCGAATTCTTTTCATGCTGAGTGGTTATCCCTCACAAATAAAAATTCTTCTCCGGCATTACTTTGCTCAGTACTACTTACTTTTTTTATATTAGTGAATATACCACTCAATTTGCTAAGTATCGCTAAAAGCAATAGAAAAAAAATTATTCTGCAAAATATAATATTCATAATTACTTTCCCAACTTATGTCTACATTACAATTAAAATACTACTTTTATTTTATAACGTTTTCGGTTTAGGCACCTTACTTACAACGCTTCTTATTTGGGTATTATCATGTTATGCCTGTGGTTTTATTTTCTATTACCTTTTTAAAGTCTGTTTTCAATTTATTTTATTAGAAAAAGAAAAGTCTTTAAAAGCATTTGTAAGAACGCATTTTGACAGGGGATTAGAACTTGAAGAAAGTGAGATGTATATTGATGCATCTAAATCATATATGCATTGCATTAATAAAAAAACCAAGAAACCAATATTATTGCAAACGATATCTCTATGTAGATACCTAATTTGCCAAATTAAGGCTGGCAATATCCCAGATACTGCTGATATAGATAAATTTCTTTTTTCATATAAACTTGATCCTCCTTCTTTAAAGCCTTTTCTCTATGACTTAATGTATAGATATGTTTATTTATTAATAGATAACTATTATTTGAATGAAGCTGGCAATTATATACATAATTATCTTGACGATACAAAAATTGAAGTTAACATTTTAATAAAATATTTAATTGCATTCAAAAGAAATAAATTAATAGAGGTAATATCAGATATTAACAAATACATCAGTAATATTGCCAATTTAAATACAGATGATATTAGACAATTACAAAGCGTAATTTTATCAAATGAACAAGTTTTGAATGAAAATGACAAAATAGCTGCTCAAATAAATGATACAAAAGATTACATATTTAATAAATTGTTAGTAAAAAGTATTTCCGAAGGAAAGTTTGAAGAATGTTTAGAAGAAATTACAAAAGTTGAAGATTTTATAGAAGATCCATTGCTTTTAAAAAATGCAGGTATTTGTTGTATAAGAATGGCAATGAATGGCGAGTTAAATGAAAATAATTATGAAGCTATTATTTCATTATGGTTAACTTCCATTTATAGTGATAAAGTAATACTTAAAGTCTTAGAAATAGCCACCTGGGATGATGATTATTCATTTACTTTTAATGATAGTATCGGGTCAAATTATAAGTTTAGACTGAAGTTGGAAAATGTTAATTATGAACCAGTAAATGAATATAATATATCGATAGGTTCAGTACAGAAATCTCTTTTATCTCAATTTGAAAATTATCTTAATAAGATAACACCGAATTCTCTACATGATAAAATCGAAACGTTCTATCAATTAGAAAAAGCTGCATTAACTAAACTTGTTGAAATCATGTCTCACAATATTGCTTTGACAACTCCAACTTTGGCAAAAAAATATAAAATTGTTAACAAAATATTAGATTACTTAGAAATTATTTATAAAGAAAAACAATACGAATCGATCTTAGAGTTAGGTTCTAAATATATTGAGCTTGAAATCACTAAGGATTCCGGAGTTGTATTAAAAGTTAATTCGGATTTTGAAAAATATGCTTCTTCCTTATGGTATGAGGATTTGTTGATAGGTCATATTAAGTCTTTAAAGATAAACAATATAAAGAAAGAGACTTACCAAAGTGTAATATGTAGGTTTAATAGTATCAAAAATGATTTTGAAGAAAAAGCTATTAATGAACTAAACCAGCATATAAGAAATAATGAAGATCAAGAACTAATTTTGGATTTATTAGAGAAAATTATAGAGATTGTTCCTAGCTCTAATGACTTAAGATATTTATATTCAGAAAATGCTAATATTTACATTGTAGAAGATTTAAATAATAATAACATTACAAATCTAGATGCTCTTTTTTGCTTATTTAAAGCAGTTTTCATCTGTCCAGAACATCAATCTTCTGCCAAAAACTTTTCTTATATTGTTAAAAGTAATATTACAGATGACCATTTCAGAGATATGGTTAAAACTTTGATGCCTAAGTTAAAATCCATTGCTTGCAAAAATTTGTATAATACTTTTTATAATGAGTATGCCCCTTTAGTGAGTGAATTAAGAAATAAGATTGATCGTCCCAGGATTGATATAACAAAGCTGATGGATTGTATTAAGGTTTTACAATCATTAATTAATTCGGCAAATATTTATAAAAACGAGAAGGTACCTATTTAAAAATGAAAAGTCCGTATGAAATACTTAAGGTAAAACAAAGTTCTACAAAAAAGGAAATTCAGGCTGCCTTCTTTAATGCCATAAAAACCAATAGCCAAACAAAGGAATTTACTAATAAGGAAATTACGGAAGCGTTACAGCAATTAACTGTTCCAGAAAAAAGACTTATTGCTGATTTTCTATTTCCTATTTCAAAAAGGGGGAAACGCCCCAAATTAATAGATTCGGAATCAATTTTAGGAGAAAATGAAAGAGTTGATTTGATAGTTAATCAAAATTCTTTTGATTCCATTAATATTAAGGTTGAGTATGACTGAAACTATTGAAAAAATAAGATCTCAAATTATACAAGACTTGTCGAAAATTATTGAATTACAAAATAAGATTCGACAATCGGAACTTGAAAAAGAGGATATTATTAAAGATCTCTGTTTAGGCATTATTGATGTAATTGATTCTTTAGAGAATAAAATCAATAATGTATTAGAAAAAAAGTTAAGCGATTATGAATTTAATAAATCAGTTCAAACTTTTAAGATAATTCAAAAAAAACTTCTTCAATTATTGCAAAAGTATGGTGTTACACAAGTACATTTTCCTAATAATAAATTAATTACGGGTTTTTCTAAGGTAATTGGTGTTGAACCAGACATTACAAAAGAAAATGATACTATCGTTTCAATTGTCAAAAACGGTTATAATCGAGGAAATAAAGTTATAAGAGAAGCAGAATTAATAGTGATTAAAAATTAAATCTGTACTCAACAACAGTATATTAGGTATTATAGTTTTGAGTTTGTTGGGAAAGTGTTACCTTAGCAAAATCAATAACCAGTCACAATTCGCATAAAAGCCGGACACTCATGCCCGGCTTTCATTCTAAATTGTTAATTAACCTGAATTTATTCTACAGTAACGCTTTTCGCCAAATTACGCGGCTGGTCAACGTTGCAGCCTCTTAATACTGCCAAGTGATATGCAAACATCTGCAGCGGAATTGTTGTCAAAATAGGGGAGAGCATCTCTAAGGTATGCGGAATCTTTATAATGTAATCTGAAAATTCCTCAATATGCCCGTCTGAATCAAAATCTGTAATAGTTATCACAACGCCTTTTCTTGCTTTCACTTCGCGGATATTGGATATGA
Organism: Ignavibacteria bacterium; assembly: GCA_019912545.1. GTDB lineage: Bacteria > Bacteroidota > Ignavibacteria > Tepidaquicellales > OLB5 > OLB5. The sequence goes on from JAIOIK010000007.1 coordinate 27,316, forward strand.
TCTTCTCATATGTCGAATCCTTCGGCGCAATAAATATCACCGGCATATTCTGATCTATTAAAGCTATCGGACCGTGTTTCATCTCCGCTGCGGGATAGCCCTCTGCGTGAATATAAGATATTTCCTTAAGCTTTAATGCGCCTTCAAGTGCAACCGGAAAGTTGTAGCCTCTTCCCAGATAAAGCATGTGCTGGCAGAATTTGAAAATCCTGGCTATCTCAAGTATCTGGTCATTCAATGCAAGTATTTGTTTGATCTTATCGGGTATTCTAAGTAATTCATCTGTTATCTTTTTTATCTGGTCATGCGGTAACGAGTTCCTGTACTGTGCGATCATTAAAGAAATGAGCGCAAGTCCGGTAAGCTGCGATGTAAACGCCTTCGTTGATGCGACACCTATTTCAGGCCCGGCGTGAGTGTAAACACCGGCATGTGTTTCCCTGGCAATAGTACTTCCAACAACATTAACAATTCCGTAAACATCGGCTCCCCGTGATTTAGCCTCTTTAAGCGCAGCAAGCGTATCTGCTGTTTCGCCGCTCTGGCTGATAACGAACATAATGTCATTCGGATACAGAACCGGATTCCTGTAACGGAACTCTGATGCATATTCAACCTCTACGGGTATTTTACACATTTGCTCTATCATATACTCGCCAACAAGTCCTGCATGCCATGCCGTACCGCATGCTGAAATAATTATTCTTGGAGCGTATTTTAATTTCTCGGTAACGTTTATCAAACCGCCAAGTTTCACAAGTCCATTATCTTTAATGATCCTTCCGCGCATTGTATTTGTAATTGAATCCGGCTGCTCATTGATTTCCTTGAGCATAAAATGCTCATAGCCGCCTTTTTCGATCTCTTCAAGATCAAAAGTAATTACCTCAAGCTCGCGCTCTATCTTTTCATCATGGATTGTCTTTATCTCAAACTTATCCCTTGTTACAATAACCATTTCACCATCCAGCAGGTATAACACCTGGCGTGTGTGGGGAATAATTGCCGTAGCGTCAGACGCAATGATATACTCATTCTCGCCAACGCCAAGCACTAACGGACTGCCTTTGCGGGCAGCGATCAGTTTATCAGGCTCAAATTTAGAAAGAACACACATTCCGTATGTTCCGTCAACTTCAGCAAGTGCAAGCCTTACTGCTATTTCAAAATCCATCACATTTTTGTAGTGAGAGCGTATCAAATGAACAAGGCACTCTGTATCCGTGTCAGTCCTGAAATGAAAACCTTCACGCTCTAGCCTTGTCTTTAATACGCTATAATTCTCAATTATTCCGTTGTGGATTACAACTATCTCGTTATTCTCATCAAATATCGGGTGAGCATTTATGTTATTAGGCTCACCATGAGTTGCCCACCTGGTATGCCCGAATCCTATATTTGCATCCTTATCATAGCCATTGCTTCCAAGCAGTGCTTCCAGATCGCTTACTTTACCGGCAGTTTTACGTACTGCAATCTCGTTATCAAACATCAAGGCCACTCCTGCTGAATCGTAACCTCTGTATTCAAGCTTCCTTAATCCGTTTAGGATTATTGGAAGTGCCTGTTTATTACCTAAATATGCTACAATACCACACATAATTTTACCTTAAATATTTCCGATTTTTCTTATTTTCTACAATAAACATACTATTTATAGGGTAGCTAAACAATACCGTTTTCGCGTTACAAATTGATTATAATCCAATAATTCTGGTTGCATACTTTGACCATTCCAATAATGGCTGAGCATACACTCCAAACAATATGGCAGGAAGTATGAGAATTAACAACATAATTCTGTAGAATGTTTCAATTTTAGCTCGGTTTCCAATACTTTTCCCGGAAAAGATATTGTTCCCAATTGAGTAAATTCTGTACATTAATACCAGTGAACTCAATATTGAAAGTAATACCAGCCATCCAAATCCGCTTGAAGCCAGTGATGAATAAATCAATAGTTTTCCAGTGAAGCCCACAAGCGGCGGAACACCAGCAATTGATATCATAAATATCAGGAAAGGGATAAATAACAAAATATTTTCTTTACCCAGGGATTTACCCTTAAATGAACTTATTTCGTAAACTGAAAATTTACTTTCAATAAATCTTAGACATAAAATCAGGCCTGTAAAATTGAATACAAACACTATCGTGCTATAGATCAATGCTGTTGTCCCTTCAGGCGATGATGCTGCAAGTCCCGCAAGTAATAAACCGGATTGCCCTATCAGCAGGAAAGCAAAAAATTTCTTTAGATTATCGATCCATAATACAGTAAAATTGCCTGCAATAATTGAGCATACCGAGAGTATTGCAAGGAATAATTGCCAGTTAACACCGGGTATTAGTTTATAAACACTTTCATCTGCTAAGTATGAATTGGTATCATGAAAGATCGTCAGGTAAAATCTTGCAGTAGTGAGTATTACGGTAATAATAACGGGAATGGAAATTAAGCCCAGTACTTTAAGGCTTAGTTTTTCTGAAATTGCCGGGAACAAAAAATTGAATGGTACTATCAAAAGCTTAAAGCCAAATCCCGCGGTGATAAATAAAATGCCAATTGATAAGGTCAACATGTTTACCTGATCAATTGACATAAAACTGCTGATAGAGAGGTAATCAAGTGAGCCGCTCATGCCATATATCATCGAGATTCCATAAAGCATCAAGGCTGATGATGTTATGCCATAAATATAGTATTTAAGCGCTATTTTCTTTTGGTTTGATACAAGTATATAAACAGCAATGCTGATCGATTCAAGAGAAACAAAAGTTAAGAGAAGATTTGCAGAACTAACTGCCAGCATTCCTGCCAGTGGAATAAGTAAAGCAAGAACATGTTCAGCAATATCAGTATTGGGATCGAGGAATAATAGAACAATTATCAATGTTGAAGCCAGTATCAGTATTGAAGCAATGCTGGAAAAAGGATCGTGCATTAAAGTTCCCTGGAATAATTGCAAAGGCGCTTCGAGTACTTTGAAGATAGTCATTATCAGTGCAATTGATATTCCCGAAACAAGAACAACACAATAGATCTTCCTGTTCTTTATACCATTTATAGAAAGTATTAATATTACCTGTATTGCGATTGCAAGGGTAATTTCCGGCAGAAAATTGTAAAGACTATTAATGATCTCTGTGTTCAAGTATTTGATTTTACAATCTTTATGCCTGTGTATTTAAGATGAAGTACCGCCGATCGGACTCGAACCGATACAAAGTTGCCTTTACTAGATTTTGAGTCTAGCGCGTCTACCAATTCCGCCACGGCGGCAGTTTAAAAACTACAACAAATCTCTCAAAAAACGTCTTCCGTTGGAAGATTTCAATTCTCTTTCTCTTTGAACAGCTTTTTCTCTCGAATCCAATTCTTCAATATGAACAAC
>JAIOIK010000063.1 GCA_019912545.1 Ignavibacteria bacterium
TGCCTTTTGAAAGTTTACTAATTAATTCGTAATCTGATAATATCTTTTTCAATTCATCAATTCTCTTAGGTAGATGAGACTTTTCCCGAACTTGGAGAAAGCGTTCAACACATTTGTTTACGTCAATATGTGTGTTAATAAGTGGAGACTTGCTAGATATTAAGCCTAAATCTGCGCCTGTAATTTTTGCAAGTTCAATTAATTCGTTATTAGTATAAAATTCGCTTGGCCATTTATTATGCTTTGTATTGTTTGCGTTTTTCGACAACAATGCTGCATTTTTCTTGTTTAATGGATATAACCATTTTGAAGGGAGAATATGATCAATATCCCATGTTCCCCTTTTGTCAATATCAAGATTAATTCCGGTCTTAAAACATTTGCTTTCAAATCTCTTGAATAATCCTTTTATATCTACAAAGTCATTTTCCCCTTCCACAAGTAAATCAGCTATTCGCCTTCTCACAGATGATTCATGTAGTTGTTGTTTGGTTCTTTTGGGGTTTAAAACAGCATTAATTGCACCCTTGCAACTTCTGCATTCCATCTGCCTTTCTAGTGGTCCCCAACCTGTGTGTTTACTAAAAGCATTAAATGGCAAAACACGGCCACATACATTGCACTGTTTCCAATAAGATTCAGAATGTTCAGTTGCAATTCTGAAAAATGCTTCCCAAAAACGTTGAGCAGTAATTGATTCAGACAATCTATTTTCTTCTTCCCAAAGTTCAAAAGGCAAATCTGATTCTTTCGAATGTAAATAACCACATTTTGAGCACTCCCAAATCGAATTATCATATGCAGTTTTAGGATCTATTAGATTATCACCTATATTAATATTATTAAGCTCTTTGCAATTGAGGCAAATAAAACCTACCCAAGCGTCAAAATAGGGTATTCCTTGAATTCTCGATATTCCTGTTAAATTTATTGTCTTTCTTCTAGTCATTAATAGCAATTTAATATGAAGTTTCTACGGAATCAACACTATCTTCCCTATCACCTCGCCCTTAGCCATCATCTCGTGCGCCTTTGCTGCATCCTTCAATTCAAATGCTGCTCCAACATGCGGCTTTATTTTTCCTTCTGAAACCATTTTTACTAGATCTTCAAGCTCGCGTTTTTCGCCAAGGTAAAGACCAAGCAGGCTGATATGCCTTAAGTACGTTTGGTGCAGCGAAACCATTGCTTCCCTGCCCGTTAAAATTCCGCAGAAGAGTATCTTACCGCCCTTCTTTACCATCTTAAAGTTTTTGGGAAATGCTTCAGGTCCAACGTAATCTAATATTACATCTATTCCCATGCCTTGAGTAATTTTAAGTATCTCATCATCAATAGCTAAGCCATCTCTGTGATTGAAGATGTGGTCAACACCAAGCTTCTTAAGATGTTCAATTTTATGATCATACCCCGCAGTTGCAAATACTTCTGCCCCAAGTAATTTTGCAAGCTGAATAGCAATTATGCCAAGTCCGCTGGTTCCGCCCCAAATGAAAAACTTATCACCCTTTTGAACTTCGCCCACAGTCTTCACTGCATGATATGCTGTCAACCCAGCAACAGGAAGACATGCTGCTTCTTCAAATGAAACGTTATCGGGAAGCTTAATGAGCGATGATTCCGGCACTGCGGCATATTCTGCATATGATCCGGCCCTGTGCATACCAAAATACTGCCAGTCTGGTGATTGCCCTGCCTTGCCGCTCCTTGACCAGTAATTATCGCTTTCGGAAACTATTGACCATGACAGCACTCTATCTCCCACTTTGAAATTCTTAACATCACTTCCGGTTTTTGAAACAATGCCCGTGATGTCTCCGCCAAGTATATGCGGGAATTTTAAAGCAAGCCCGGGATATCCGCCTCTTATGACAAGATCGGCCCTGTTAATGCTGGTTGCTTTAATATTAACAAGAACTTCGTTTGGCTTTATTTCCGGTTCGGGATGGCTGGTTGAATAAATGAGTTTATCGGTTCCGCCATTTTCATTAAGTATTATTGCTTTCATAGTATATTTATGTATGCTAGTTCAAAATGTGAACACAAAAATAAACATTGGCATGATAGCTAACAATCCGTTTTTATTTCTTTGAAGTGCAATAAATAAAGTTTGTAGGTCAAAGGCATTCGTTTGAATTCACTTGTTTATGCCATTATTGGTAACTGACTGCCGCCGTCAGCTTGCAGCCAACAACAAAAATTATTCACTTAAATTAATCATTAAATCCGTTATTTTTGTGATATGGGCAAAAAATCAGGTTATGTATGGATACTTTTCCTCCTTTTACTGGTGCTGGTAATTGATGCCTATTACCAGATTGAAAGTTCACCAGTTCCAATCTGGCAAACCGAGTGGTTTCTTTGGAGAATATCAGCATTAATTCTGATCTTTGCAGGAGCAATGTTATATAATTACTACCAGTCATCAAAGAAGAGAAAAAAAGAGCTCGAAGTATTTAAGGATAAGCTGATTGAAAAACAGGAATCCGAATGGAAAGTTATAGCAGGCGAGCTTCACGATAGCATTGGGCAGAATCTCAGCGCAATTAATATTTTCCTGCAGCAGGAAATGAAAAGCATGCCAGAACCATCACAAAAAGTCATTGAAGCATCTTCTCTTGTTGTTGAAACTGTTGACGAAGTAAGAAGGATTTCCCAAAGGCTTTATCCGAAACAAATAGAACGACTTGGCTTGACCGTTTCTATCGAAGCCATGATCGAAAGAATTGCTTCAATATCGGGCATTAAATTCAATTGCAATATTGATAAGATTGACAGCGTTCTGTCTCACGAAAATGAGGTACAATATTTCCGCGTCATTCAGGAAATAGTTAATAATATAATGAAACATTCCGGCGCAAAGAACGTTTCGTTTATTGTGAGAAAATCAGTGATGTTCATTATCACAGAAATTGATGATGATGGCGTTGGGTTTGAAACTAAGAATCACGTTAAGCTTGGATTCGGACTGATAAATATAGAAGAAAGACTCCGAATGATGAAAGCCGTTTATGAATTTACCTCTGAAAAAGGTAAAGGAACTAAGTTTAAAATAACCGTACCGATAAAATAAAATGGCAGATAAAATAAGAATAATAATTGCAGATGATCATCACATTTTTCGCAAGGGGGTATTGAGCATCGTCAGCGAGGATACTGCTATCGAAGTCCTTGGTGAAGCCACAAACGGAGAAGAAGCACTGAGGCTTATTGAAGATGTGAGGCCCGATATCGCAATACTTGATATTGATATGCCTCTTATGAGCGGGCTTGATGTTGCAAGAAAGGCGGGAGAAAGAAAGCTTAGGACAAAAATTGCAATATTAACAATTCATAAAGATAAAGAATACTTCAACGAAGCGCTTGAGCTTGATATAAAAGCCTACGTTCTGAAAGAAAGCATCGCAAACGATCTTATTGACTGCATTCGGCAGGTGGCAGCAGGTGAGTATTACATAAGTCCTTCGATTTCCGGTTATCTGGTTGAAAAGAATAAGGATATGGGTAAGCATGAAGGCGAGCTAAGCAAATTAACTCCAACTGAACTTCAGATCCTGAAGCTGATCGCATTAAGTAAAACCAATTCACAAATAGCTGATGAACTATTCCGCAGCATCCGCACAATTGAAAATCACAGAAATAATATTTGCTCCAAGCTCGGTCTAAAAGGCCCCCATGCACTATTACTCTTTGCAATTCAATATAAATCAATGCTTTAGCTCTAAGTAGTTCTACTTAGATAAAACAGGTATAACAATCTATATGTTAAAATGTTTTGCTTTGTTAAATTTGTACAGATAAAAACTATATTATCATCTTAGCATGCGAAAACAAAAGGACGTAAAATTCATCATATACCAGGCTTTGTACATTTTTGTGGTGTGCGTAATAGCCATAAAAGGTGCGAACCTGGACCTGACACAGGTTGTGGAAGACGATGGCAAACCTAAAGTATTCCTCAC
>JAIOIK010000064.1 GCA_019912545.1 Ignavibacteria bacterium
GCTACCACTTTCTACTTCTTCGATAACTGACAATTTGAACGATAAGCTGTAGTCGCATTGAGTCCTTTTAACTACTACTTTTAATCCTTGTTCTTCCATTTAATTACTCCTGAATGTGTCAACTTATTTCAGGACGAAACAAACATAAAATTAATACAGTCTGAAATAGTAGAAATTGGAAGCAATTTTTTTTATATCTTTAGCAATTGCATAACGAGGTTTAGAGTCGTCAGGACTATATAATAGACCATCATACATTCTAAAATTTAAAACAATATACTGTTCATTTACAACTTTGCTAACCGCATAAAGTTTATGTAAAAAAATAAAATCCTTACATTTTTCAAATAAAGCCCTATCTAACTTGTTAAAATTAAGAAAATCACTCAATTTTTGATTATCATAACTATTAATTTCATTATAAGGTTTAGCCCAAAATGAATTCTCGTTTCCATTGTAATATGAAGGAATTGGTATTTCAATATTTTGATTATCTTCAGTGTTTATAGAATAGCGTAATTCTGAAATATTAATTGGACCAATTGATTCTGCTTCATTTCGAACAATAGAAAATATTTTATTTTGAGAACTAAAAAAAGTAATAAAATCTATTAAATTAGCTGAATTAATATTGTAAAATGTTTCTACTTCTGAATAAGTTGTTCGCTTGCTACAGCCACTTAATAATAAAGTTAGAGACAAAATCACAAAAAGATATCTTATATTCATTATTATTTATGATTTAATGATTGTAACCATGAATAGCAGCATCTTGTTCATTTTTCTGATCAAAATCAATCAATCTAGGTTCGTTTTCATCCCATGCTCTTTGGAGATTCCATATAAAAGCAGCTATATCAGCACTTTTCAAACCGAAAAGCAAATTTACACCCATTTGTTTTAAGGTCCCACCCCATATTATATTACCTGCTTCTTGGAAATTATATACCATTTTATCAAACAAGTATAATTTTTTAGCATCAAGGTTTTGTTTTTGATCCATCTTACCTCCTTGATGTGATTCATCATAAATATATCTTAAAGTTCCTCTGCTTTCTCCTTCACTTGGCAAAGCTTTTTCAATACCTGTAAGAAACCCATTTTCTCCAAAATCTGTGACAATATCTTCAGCACTATAAGCACCACCTTTACTATCTATATATATTTTTATAGAGGCAACATCATTAGCCTCAATAAAATTAAAACCAGCAAGACCATATTCTTCAGGACCTGAAAATGAACCTTGAACTGAAGACTGAACAAATACTCTTTCTGGCTCCCACCATGCGTTATTATCGGTTTCGATAGGATTAGTTGAACCGTTTAAAAAATATTTATCATAAAGTCCATTTCCGTCTACCATAACAATAGGGTTACAAGAAGAGTAAGTATATGGAGATAATTGCAGATAGCTATTTAACAATGGCTCAACCTGTCCCCATCTACCAATTCGGCTATCATAATATCTAGCACCAAAATAATCATATCCATTTTTGCCATCAATGCCACTTTCCTTATCACGCTGCTTGCTTGATCTGAAGAAGTTGCATTGCCATAATTTATGTTTTTGGTCAATCGAGCTTTCAACTTCGAACGTGAGGTCACCTAATGGATAACCCCATGAATTATAGATATAAACCCCTACAAATGTCGTAGCCAAATCGTAGCGAGTAATACTTTAAAAAATTAGCTGCTGAGTTAACATATCCATGGTTTCAATCATATTGTCAACAATTCAATAATGTCTGAACAAAAAAGAATATTGCATTACTTGTACTTAACAAAATACCAGTTATTACCTAGAGGGTCCATAATATCCAGTTCTCGTGAATTATATTCTCTGTTTTGATATCTTAAACCAGAATCGGAGTTGAGAAGAATTGTAATATTATTGAACTCTGGTGTCTTTACCGCGATAACTTCAATACTATTCTTTTGCATCCATAGCAATATCTGTTCCAAAGAATTGATTTCATTACTATTTAAACTATCGGTCAATTTTGACAAATAATTTCTAATTAGATCACCATAATTATTATCTGTGACTGTTGTATCAGCAATAATAATATTGAAATACTCATCTGATTTTTCAATTCTCCCATTTGCAATATTCATTGATTCTGAAAGTCGAATTTTATCAAAAATATTTCTGTGATAAATGTTCAAATATGTGTAATGATTTTTGATGTACATTTCTTGAACAATCAGATCCAGCATTTCTCGATTCTTTTCCAAGAAAATTTTAGCACTAGTTCTATTAACATCACTACATGATGTCAAAAACATTAATGATGCTATGGTTAAGATTAAAATCAATTGTTTCATGAATTATCTCTTGATAAATGGATTTTGTTTGAAATAATTATATCCTCTTTCATAGGACACTTCTTCGTTTGGTTCATCTACTTGTTGATCTTTCGCTATTTTGTACAAGTTTGCGCCTATCTTTGCTTCCCAAAATGGTACATCATAGAACGAGATTGTCATTCCCCACAAGATATTTCCAGCTTCCTGCTGATTATAAACTAAGTTTCCAAATAAATATAACAGAGCTACATCAAGATGTCGTTTAAAGTCAAAGGCCTGTTTCTCTTTTGAAAGTTCCATAATTTCAATAATACTCAAGTACTTTTTCTTGCTTGTTGCGTCTATAATCTCTTTCATACCGATTATTAAGAAATCCTCCACAATGTCAGCTGAATAGTATCTTCTCCCTTTTCCTAATTTCTCATCCTTATACATTCTACCAGTTGATGAGCTATTACCCTTAAAGAACGTTTTTCCTTTTAGTATTTTAAAAATTCCTGTAGCTTCAGTTACTTCCCAATTTCCATTCTCATGTTCATAATAATAAACGTCTTCACCAGGTGTATTGTAAACAATTGGTGCTAATGATCCATCCAAATAGTAATATTCTTTCAGGCCATGTAGATCTCTAAAAATAATGGGATTATTTCTGCAATACGCGTAAGTACTAATATCTAAGTTAATAGTTAACAATGGCTCAACCCCGCCCCATCTTCCAATCCGGCTATCATAATATCTAGCACCAAAATAATCATATCCGTTATTACCGTTAACACCACTTTCTTTATCGCGCTGCTTGCTGTTAAATTTATACTTCTGGTCAATGCTTGAACTTGCTTCATATGTTCGGTTGCTTAACGGGTAACCCCACGGATCATAATCATATCCGGCTACTATAGTGTTGATGGTATCCAATACGACTCTTACGGTTCCTAAGTGATCTTTAAGATAATACAACTTGTCACCATTTGCCTTAATATTTCCTACGTTGTCTAATCCGTACATATTCCACTGTTGAAGTGTGTTGCTGCTGTATATTGCTATTTCTCTTCCGGCTATATCACGGATATAATTTGTTGCTTCAACAAGAACCCAGGAGCCTGACTCCTCTTCGCCAACCGGTTCTGCCTGACCAGTGTATTCAAGGTCAGGGCTGCCGCCGGTCAATATCCATTGGTATTTCTCTTTTCGTATGCGATTACCGGCCTCATCATACCAATACTGCGACATGAATACATTATATCTTACCGGGTCACCAATCCTGCCGCCGGTTTTAAAATCCCAGTGCCAGATATGCGTAAGCAGATTTCGCTCAACGAGTCGAGTCGTCGACCAATCATACCGCATATTGTAATTATGGTTCAGCGAATCCACCTTTAGATTACCGTTTGCGTCATATACATATTGCGTATTTGAGCCGCTAACTTTTTGCAGCTTATTGGTATTGGAATAATAAGAATAACTGAAATTATCTTCAAGGTTATTAGATGAACCGTAGCGCTTTAATACCTGGAAATTACCGTCTTTATCGTAAGAAGTAATGTTATCGAAGCTGTTATCAGCGGGGTTATCTGCTTTAACCAATCTGTTGGAGTTATCATATACATAATTTAGCTGTATTCCGCCGGTGGAACTGAAATTTGTATTATAAGAACCCTGAGCCAGTAATCCTTTTATGTTACCATTAGGATTATAGTCCATAGAATAATTAAACTGACTGCCTCCGCCGGCTCTGAAGAAATTATGCAGCCAATTGCGGTTTGTGTAAGTATGCCTGTACAAATTTGGCGATATTGAAACATTGAGAGTTAATGAATCAACCTGCTGGTCTGCATTGTAAGAATACCTGACATACGGTTTATAGCTCCAGTTTCCTCCATTCGGACCGTCGGTAATATCTTCTTCATCTACAGGCGCCTCTTGATTTTCTGAGTTAATATTACCGGAATTACCAAGATATGCCTGCAAACCTGACTCTCTAAGCCTGCCTGCCGCATCATAAACATTTTTGTAGAATTTCCAGTCAACTCTGCCGCTCTGGAAATACATATTCAAAGGCTGCCCCTGGTCATTATAGTAATATTCCAGCACTTTCGATGAGTCCATACCGGCTAGTTTCTGCCAGTACTTTACTACGTTTCCGCGTGAGTCGTAACGATAATACTTATAACTCCAGTTATCATTTAGATAAGTACGGTATGCTGTTGCAACCAGTTTGCCCCTGGTATAGTTTTCTACATTATACCCTACAGGAAGTGATGAAAACACGCTTCCATATTGAGTATTTGCAATAGAGTCATATACATTTATTATGTAAAGGCTATCTGCACTTGCCGAAATGTAGTCAAACACCGGCAGAATAGTATCACCCATAGGTCCGGTTTCGTGAACACCCGGAATTGGTATTTTTACATCGCCAATCGTTAACAGCCGGTTCAGCCCGTCATATGTTCGTTTTGTACATAGATTAAAATTAGAAGTGCTGAGAGAGCGCTGGTTCTCATCCTGTGAAGTAATAAGATTTCCGTTGATGTCATATCCATAATTGGTCTTGCCTGCATCAGGCGTTATTCTTTGGCTTTGCCTTCCAAAATTATCGTAATAATACTTAATGCGCCTTCCCTGAGGTGTAAGCACTTCTATAAGCCTGTAAAGGTTATCATAACTGTAATCTGTATTGAGTGAAATGTATGTAGGTGTGGTTTCCGTTTCATATAGGCTATCCTGATTATATGGTATCTCTACAGAATTAACGCCTGACTCTTCACCTGCAACGAATTTTTCTTCTCTTAGAAGATTGCCTGCTGCATCATAATACTTTTTGAATTTCCTTTCAGTTTCATCCGTAAATTCCTGTTTCTTTATATAGGATGCACTTAGATTGCCTTCACCCATGAAATTCGCAAGAGAAGTTTGGTAAGTGTAACCGTTTGTAGAGCTTGAGTTATCCGCATTTTTGGTTTTTATCTGCCTGCCTAAAAAGTCATAACTGAAATAAGTTGTATCACCTGTCCCGTCTGCATTCTTTGAAGGCATATTTAGAAAGTTGAAAAGATATGTGTATTTATCAAAAGTACTGGTTGTTTTATACATATCCTTTTCTTTGATGTTCCCGAAGCCATCAAAATGGTACTTTACACGCTTAAAGTTAGGTGCGGCAGTGCCTACGTTCATTCTGGAATGAACAGTTACAGTGTTACCTTTGTCATCGTAATCATAAAGATAAGTCCCGCCATTGTAAACAGGTACTTTAACTGAGTCGAGGGTTTCTAAGTTACCTCTTAAATGAATATAAGGACGATGATTATTAAGCCAGTCTGTATAGTAATAAGAATTACAATTTGTGAAAATCATGCGAAAAGCCACTATGTCACCTTCATCAACTCCTTTTTCAAGTATGGGTGTAATAAAAATTCCGTATAATCCTCTTTCATTGGTGACCGCATCTTGCAGCATTGATTTGATGTTAATGAAGTGGGGAGTATAGTGGCATACATCGTTAGTAGAGAAATTTGCGTTGATGTCTGATTCTATACTAAAGCTACCTATTGAACCAACAGACTCTTGTATATCACTATGAAGTGACCTCGATTTTGTAGACAAAAAATTAAGGTGTATATTCGTAAAAGAAAGGAATATACCCGTGGAAGAGAAAAGAAACAGGCGTACATTTGACAAAGATTTTAAGATATCAGCAGTTAAAATGGTTATGGAAGGT
>JAIOIK010000008.1 GCA_019912545.1 Ignavibacteria bacterium
ACCTGACTCCAGTTTAAGTTTTACTGCTTTCAGCCTAAATGCTGAATTATATCTCTTGGTGTTACTTCTTTTCATTTCTTACCCCCTTTAATATAACCTATCTCCTATTATTTTTCTGTCCTCTTTTTGGGGGGCAGTGCAAAGGAGAGGGTTACGCCTGCCTTCCGTCTAAGCCGGACGGGGCTGCAGGCAGGGGTGAGGTTGCTATTCAATATTTCGTAGCACGAGTAAGAATTTGATCTCAAACTCCATAAACCCTGCTGTAAACCATTTTTCCTATAACAGGATACTTCTTCATTCCGCCTTTGTAGGTTGATACTGCCAGATAGATCGCCAGAGAGATACTTCCGAAAATAAATCCGATTACAACTGCACCCAAAGCCAGAATTACGATTATCTGAAATGCATCGGGAGTAACCGGAGCACCTTTCTTAGCAAATAATCCCGTTAACATTCCAACAATTGCAACAAAAATCACAAGGAAAACTAAAATGACAGTGTATGCCAAATGAAAGAACAGACTTTGAAGCGAGTGAAACGAAACAAATTTTGACTTCTCTCTGTATATCGCCCAGAATATGAGTGGAACAATAAGACTGCCAAAAAAAATCGAAAGATGAGAGAACATAGCTATTAGCCTGTCTTCACTTGAGACTATTTCTCCGCCGGGAATACTCTCAGACTGATCCATACACTTTTGCGTAAACTTTCTTTCCTATAATCGGGTATTTAACAAGCTCACCTTTGTATGATTTTATACCCATGTATATTGAGTAACCAATTGCGCCGAAAATAATACCAAAGAGCAGCGCATAAAAACCTATCATGGCAATGATAAAGAATATCGGCATTTCTTTGCTTCCGGTTGCACCGGCAAAAGCGCCCATGCCAACTCCGCCAACAACAGCAACAATAACAAATCCGAAAATGAAAATGATTATCACTGCAATGTATGCAATGTGAAACCACAAAGCTTGTAGTGCGTGGAAAGTTACAAACTTTGATTTATCTTTATTAGTTGCCCAAAAAATTATTGGCAGTATTATACCCCCTAAAAATAGCGAAAGATGGGAAAACAGCGCCAGCATTTTCTCATCTCCCTGCAATATATTTGGATCATGGGGCGCTCCGAAAGAATTTGTCATATTATATTTTTAAATTTATAAATTCAACTCTAACAACGCCCTGCAATTCCAAGAAGCGTTTACCTGAAACTGAAACTATACAGTATAGTTCTCAAGATATTCAACGATCTTCATGATGAACTTGCCGCCAAGAGCGCCATCGATTAACCTGTGGTCAAATGAAAGCGTTAAATACATAATAGGCTTAATCACAATTGCGTCGCCTTCACTGGTTTCCACAACAATAGCGCGCTTTTTGATTGCGCCTGTGCCAAGTATTGCAAGCTGCGGCTGGTTGATTATTGGCGTACCAATAATGTTACCAAAGACACCGTAATTTGAGATAGTGAAAGTTCCGTCCTGAATTTCATCCAAGGTGAGTTTTTTCATCCTCGCGCGTCTTGCAAGATCGTTCATTTCACGGGCTATGCCTACCAGGTTCTTGGAATCTGCATTCTTAATGATGGGAACGATAAGTCCGCCATTATCCATAGCAACAGCTATCCCCAGGTTTATGAAACTCTTAACAAGCACATTTGTTCCGTCAATTGACGCGTTTACCAGCGGAAAGTCCGAAAGCGCCTTAACAACAGCTTCGCAGATAAAAGGCATATATGTTAATTTGAATCCTTCGCGCTTTAAGAAATCCTCACTCATTACTTTTCTGGCCTTATCTATTGCGCTCATATCACACTCTGCAATAGCGGCAACATGAGGTGATGTATGCACACTCATTACCATGTGCTCAGCCATTTTGGATTGAAGCGTATCCATTGGCACAACTTCAACACCGGGCATACTATACATGCTGGTAAGTTCGGGTGATTTCTTTATATCAGGCATTTTATACTCGGTATGCTTCTTCGGGGCAATAACGGCTTTTGCAGTTGAAGGCTGCGTGGTTCCTCCTTGTGTACTTGCCTGTGTGCTTGCAGATTCCTGAACTTTAGGTGCAGGCTGCTTGCCGTTCTTGCGGTCTTCAACGTAAGCCAGTACATCCTGTTTCCTTATTCTGCCTCCTGAACCTGTTCCGGTAATTCCGGAAAGCTCATCCATCGAAACGCCTTCTTTGGCTGCAATGTTTAATACCAATGGTGAATAAAATCCTGAACCGCCGCCGGTTTTCGGCTCAACTGCAGATTCTTTCTTCGGTGCGGTTTCAACTGCAACCACAGGTGCCGGCTCTTCTTTCTTAGTCTCTGGTTCAGGGGCAATATTCTTCGCAGGAGCGTTTCCGCCTTTCTTGATCTCTGCATTTGCATCGGTTTCTATCCTTGCCACAACTTCGCCAACATTTACTGTATCGCCTTCGGCATATAATAATTCAGCAACTGTTCCGCCATCTGAACATGGGACTTCTGTATCAACTTTATCGGTGGAAATCTCAAAAAGTGTCTCATCTCTATCGATCTTATCGCCTGCATTTTTATACCATTTTATTATCCTGCCATCCATTATGGATTCACCCATTTTGGGCATTACAATATCAACTAAAGCCATTTAAATCTCCGTGATTTTTATAAATTTTTAAGTATTTTAACAAAAATAGCTATAAATTAAAGAAGTTGCAATTCAAGAGAATGTGAGCAAAATCACTCTGAATCTATCTATTCCGGACAAATAAAAAAGAGGGCAAGCCCTCTTTTTCATCACAACTTTAAATTTTACTCAGGATTAAACTTTGCCTTTGGCGAGATCAACACTTATGCGTTTTCCTTTGATCTGGTTGTCATTCATAGTTTCAATGATATTGTTGGCATGTTTCTTATCAACATCAACAAAGGAAAACTTATCATAAATATCAATTGTGCCGATAGCCTTGCCGGGAATTCCGGTTTCACCTGTGAACGCTCCAAGTATATCACCAGCGCTTATATTTAATTTCTTCCCGACATTTACATACAGTCTTACCATTGATGCATCGGGCGCTTTTTTGAATCCTTTGTTCCTGTCATCGCCATATGATTTCTCTTTTTTGTATCCTTTATCTCTACTGCCTTCAAATCTCGGCTTCCTCTCTCTATCTCCGCCCCTATCCCTGTCGCGGGAATCATGTCTGTCTCTTCCGCGTTTTTCACGGCCTTCATATCTGCCTTTTCGGTCGTCATGTCCATATGAAGAAGTTTCTTCCTGAACAACTTCGACGGGCTCTTTTGTAAGTAAAAGCTTGATAAGTCCCGCTGCAATTTCAAATGTCGTGAAATCTTCTTCAACCAGTTTATTTATGTAGCTTTCGTACTTGCTAAGGTCATTGCCTTCGCCGATAGCTTTTTTGATCTCATCAAGGAATGTTTCAGTTCTGAGTTCAGCTACATCTTCCGGACTTGGGGGATTCTTGCGAGTAATCTTTGATTTTGTGAAGCGCTCAATATCTCTTATCTTATGCATTTCTTTACCTACAACAAATGTATGTGATTGCCCCGACCTGCCTGCGCGCGCTGTTCTGCCT
>JAIOIK010000065.1 GCA_019912545.1 Ignavibacteria bacterium
CCTATGTATTATATTATATATATTACTTAGGTAGAAAGTATTTTCAATATATTTTTGACGAATTATCGCAGGAGGCTATTGGAGGAGAAAAGGATGAGCATGAAGCTTATCCTTTTTTCGTATGCCCCGTTTCCAAAATAAGATTTGCCAGTTCATTCACCGAGTTTACAATGAAATCCGGCTGATATTCACTAAGCTCATTAATGTTTCCGTATCCGCAAGTTACTGCAATCAAAGCAATATGTTCAGAATTTAGTGTGCACTATGCCTGTTGGGACGGGCATTCCAGAGTCTTAGCATCAGTATTGCTCCAATAACAGAAAAACCAACCATACTGGGTCCCCAGGTACCCCATCCATAAGTTTCAATAAGCCAGCCTGCACCGATACCCATAACGGAACCTCCAATATACTGCATTCCGTCAAACATTCCGGCTGCTGTTGCTGCAGCCCGCTTACCGCCAAAATCCATTGATGCAGTTCCCGAAAGCATTGAGTGCACCATTGAGATTGCAAGTGAGTTAACCGTAAAGGCTATAATAATAGCTTCAAGACTTGGCGCCAATGCCACAATAGATAATGAGATAACCTGTAATATATAACCAATAAATGCGACAGGCGGACGGCGTGAGCCGAAGACTTTATCGGACATGAATCCCGCAATAAATGCCCCTGCAATTCCGGCAATTACAACTGCAAAGGCATTCCTTTGAAAAACCGGGCTATCCAGTTTAAGATGATGAACTTCCTGCATATATCTGGGGAACCATTCTTCAAACCCTTTTCTAACCAGCCCTGTACAAAATTCGGCTGCAGCAATAGTTATTGCGATCGGGTTAGTAAACACTTTTTTTGCAACATATTTGAAAGTTATTTTCTCAGTATCACCACTGGTCGCATCCTGAGGATCAAATTCAGGCAAGCCTGCATCCATAGGCGTATCCTTCACAAACATGAAGGTTAGTAGAGTAAAAATTCCAACTATCATTGCCGGCAGGAAGAACTTCCACTGCCATGGCAATCCTGCAACAAGAGCAGTTGTCATTAATGCATAAACTGCAAACCTGCCGCTTTGTATCATTGACCCGAAGATTGCCGAAAACACACCCCTTTCAGTCACGTGAAACCAGCCTGCATTAACTTTGATCAAAGCTAAGGCACTGTATGACTGAAAATACTGATTCAAGGTCCACATACTGGCGAGATACAACAGCATGAAAGTACCAGTCCCTAAAAAGCCCATATATGCTGCCATACCGAATCCAACATTGAAAACACAGGCGCCAAGTGCACCTGTTATCATTGCCCTTCTTCCACCCCACCTATCTGCAATTGGGCCGTTAAAAATGGCTGAGAGTCCGTAAATCAGAGTGCTTACTGTAATTATGGTACCTATCTCAGTCTTCGAAAACCCGTAAGTATCTGAGAGTTCTTTGTTGGCAAATCCGAAATTATACCTGGCCATATACATTCCTGCATAAGTAAGGCCAAGCGTCATCCAGTTTAAGCCTCTTCTCTTTTTGAATTTAGCACTGTGAACCGGTTTATCAGGTAAAGTATTCATTTATTCTGTTATCAGATTAATTTTGAGATTGAGTTAACAGTTTCAGATAATTATTATTAAAGAATCAGATTTGGATATCTCCAAATATAAACAAAAACATAACTAAAATTAATGCTAGTAATTGGGCGAAATCCTGTAAATGAAGTTTTGAAATTCAACCCTGCTTCTATAAAAAGGATCATTATGCTGGATAGCTTAACAGATAGTAAATTAAAGGAGTTGATTCATAAGGCTGAATCAAAAAATATCTTGGTCGATAAGCTCTCAAAAATTGAGTTTATCAAGCTGATCGATCCAAAAGATAAATCAGACGGCATTTCCCAGGGAATAGTTGCGGAAGTTGAAGACTTTACGTATTCAAAGACGACAGAAATACTCAAATCTTTGAATGATGCCGAAACAGGCACATTGATCATTCTGGATGAGGTCCAGGATCCCCATAATTTCGGAGCTATAATCAGAACTGCTGTATGTGCAGGGGCAGATGGTATTGTTATATCTGATAAAAACTCAGTGAAAGTAAATCATACTGTTGTAAAATCCTCTTCCGGAGCAACTAACTATATCAAAATATCAAAAGAACCGAATATCTACAAGACAATTGAAGTAATTAAGGATAGCGGTTATAAAATTATTGGTACAGTGTTAAGATCAAGTGTAGAATTGTTTAATTTTACATTTCCTCAAAAATGCGCATTGGTTTTGGGAAGCGAAGGCGAAGGTCTGAGGAAAAACATCATAAATCTATGCGATCATTTGGTGACTATTCCCCTGAATGGCAAAATTGACTCTTTGAATGTATCTGTTTCTGCTGGGATCATACTTTATGAAATATTGCGCCAAAGAAAATTCAGTTAAATGGATATAGATACCTTCACCTAACTTCCATATATACCTCTATTTTATCAGGATCATTTTTCGGGTTTCATAATATTCACCTGTTTCAATTGTATAAAGATACACTCCACTCGAAAGCCCTGAAGCATCATAAGATACCGAGTGGTTGCCTGCAGTTTCCATTTTATCAATTAACAAAGCCATTTGCTTTCCAGTGATATCAAATACTTTTAGTTTAGTATATGCATTTTCAGGTAATGAATATTCAATTGTAGTTGAGGGATTAAACGGATTTGGATAGTTTTGAGCCAGCCTGAATTTCAATGGTAATTCATTCCCGTTGGAATTTATGCCAATGGGCAGTGCAGTTGATCTAAGCACATAAAGTCCGGTTTGCCTATCCGATGCGGCAATTTTACCTGAAGGGAACATATAAACACCCCAACATCCGTTATAAGTAAAACTATTATCTGCCGGATATGTGTCATACCAGGCTATCTCAACCGGCAAAGAGGGATTTGTGATATTCAGCATTCTAACCCCTGAGGTATAATGAGCAACAATAGCATAATTACCGTAAGTTTCAATGTTGTGCACTATAGATGTTGTAATTCCTGTGGGCTGCCAGGTTGCGACCTGAATGGGGTTCATAACATTCGCCACATTCCATACTTTCAGCACTCGCGGATTACCGGCAATCTCATCTGTCACAAACAGGAATTTATGATCAGCAGAAAGTGCAGTATTATGCGGTCCCGGTTCCGGAACATTCAGCCAGCTGGTTATTTCTACAAGATTATTTTTATTAGTAGCATTTATTACTCGTATGTGCCCGTCAAATACACCTGCTCCCCAGATCGTATCATTAATCACTCTGCAATCATGTATATAACCCAGTTCCCAGTCCCCTCTTTTTACAGGCAGAACAGGATTTGAAGTCAGGTCCAAAACAAAAGTACCGCCTACGCCGTAATTACCTCCGTTCATGTACAAATAAGGTCCTTCCTGTGAGATAGTGTGCGTTTTAGTGTAGCCTGAAAACAAAAATGTATTAACAAGGTGAACTGAATCGGGCAGATACTGCAGGTCAACTATCTGCAAACCGCTTCCGTCAGCCTCTGAAACGACGTAAGCATAGTGGCTGAATGTCTTCATTTCACGCCATGAGTTAGTCATTCCGGGAGTGTAACCGGACAAATGAATATTCATCGTATCTGTGATATCATAAAATGCTGTTCCCTCAGGACAACCAAGAATTGCATACTCCCTGCCATTTGGTGCAGTATATCCCCAAACAGCAGAATAAGCGGTTCCGGAAACATATTCGTTCTTGTTGGATAGAAGAGTCATGTTTGAATTAGGCAGCTGGGAATACGTGATAGAATTTATTTTCAAAACCAGTAACGCAAATAACAGATATTTCATTTTTATTCTATAATTTCTTCAATTTATGAAACTTTATTTTTTAAAACAACAATAATAAGTAAAACCCGTCCTGATTAAATCGGAGACGGGCTTTTTAAAAACTCACTGAAGATTTTACTATTTAACCAGAGTCATTTTTTTCGATTCTCTTGATCCATCAGTAATCATAGTATAATAATATATGCCTGATGACAGTCTTCCTGCATCATATGTTACTTTGTATGAGCCTGAGCTCTTGAATTCATCTACAAGAACAGCTACCTGTTTGCCAATCGCATCATATACTTTGATTGAAACATGAGATCCCTTTGAAACTGAATAATCGATCGCAGTGCTTGGATTGAAAGGATTCGGATAGTTCTGCCCCAGGTTAAATGCTGTGGGTAAATTAACCGGCGGGTCATTAATTCCAACAAGCGGAACCAGCGGATTGAAAACGTACAACCCTGTTTGCATATCAGATGCAACGATCTTGCCGGATGGGAACATGAAAACTCCCCAACAGCCTCGGTACTGATTTGTATTAGTAGATGGATAAGTATCATACCAGGCAACTTCAACTGGTGCCGAAGGATTTGAAATATTTACAAGCCTTACACCTGCTTCATAGTGGGCTATGAGAGCGTAATTCCCGTATATCTCTACATTATGAACAATAGTATTTGTGATGCCTGTTGGCTGCCATGTAGTAGTAAGAGTTGCATTAGTAAGATCCTGGATATTCCATACTTTCAAAACACGCGGTGAAGATGCCGGAATTTCATCAGTGGTAAGTGCATATCTCCTGTCAACAGTTAAAGCAATATTGTGAGGTCCGGGTACGGGATTGTTGACCCATGAAGTCACTGTAGTCAAATTATCCTTATTAGTTGCGCTGATAACATAAATGCTTCCCGTTCCGCCGTTTGTTGCATCATAAATGTTGCAGGCGTAAATAGTATCATTCACAACCCGGCAGTCATGTACATATTCAACTCCCCACGAACCGCGTTTTACGGGAACTACAGGATTTGTAAGGTCTAATACTGTAACTCCACCAGGATCAGAAAGACCTTGTGACACATTTCCGCCATTTATGTAAAGGTATGGGCCGGATTGAGAAATAGTATGCGTCTTTGTATAATTCGTATATGAATAAGTTGATACCAAGCTCACTGAATCCGGCAGATATAGCAGATCCATTATCTGTAACCGGCTGTTAGTTCCTTCCGAAACAACATATGCATAATGAGAGAATACCTTCATTTCGCGCCATCCGTTATTAACTCCCGTTACGAAATCACGCTCAATAATATTGGTTGTGTCTGTAATTTCAATAAAAGCGGTACCTGTTTGGCATCCAAGTATTGCATATTCCCTTCCATTAGGCGCTATATAGCCCCAAATTGCTGAGTACCTGTTTCCTGCTCCGCCGTGCTGATTGCGGTTTGCAAGCAAGCTCATGTTGCTGTTGGCAAGCTGCGAATATACCTTGCCTGATTCAAAATTCAAAATTCCGGTGAGAATAAGCAAAACGAGAAAGTAATTGAAGTTCTTCATTTGTTAAATTAATGTATTATTAATTGTTAAGATCCCCCATAATAATCAAAAATCAGCTAAAATACAACTATTTGAAACATGCATATATTAGTCATATTTACTAATGACTTTTGTCTTCCTTCTCGGGGTTCTCTATGTTGAATTGCTTAATTTTGGTGTAAAGATGGCTCCTTTGTATATCAAGAGCTTCTGCGGTTTTTGTAATGTTCCAGTTATTTTCGATGAGCTTTTTTTCTATAAAGATCTTTTCTGAAACATCCTGAAAATCTCTGAGAGTTGATTCTGAATTAATAAGTTCATCCAGTTCGGTTGTGTAAACCTGGTTTTCGGCTTGAATGTTCTTCTTGTCTATCACGTTTGAATCAGAAAGTATTAGCTGTCTTTCAATCGTGTTCTTTAGTTCTCTAACATTTCCCGGCCATTTTAAAGAGCTAAGGTATTCTATAGCCTTTGGAGTGAATGTCTTAAGCGGGAGTTCATTTCTTCTGCATATCTCTTCGGTAAAAACAGCCACAAGTTCAGGAATATCTTCGTTGTGATTCCTAAGGGGCGGAACGTTGATGGCAAGCACGTTCAATCTATGGTAAAGATCTTCACGGAACTTCCCCTCTGTGATAAGGTCACTCACTACACGGTTCGTTGAAGCAATTACCCTGACATCTACCGGAATTTCTTCATTGTTCCCAAGAGGTTCTATTTTGTTTTCGCCAAGTACATTTAGCAGTTTAGATTGTGATTCAGGGCTGAGGTCTGCAATTTCATCCAGGAAGAGAGTGCCGCTATTTGCCATTTCAAATTTCCCGGTTCTTTTGCCTGTGGAGTAAGATAGATACCCTTCTACGCAGCCGAACAGTTCCACTTCTATCAGGTCTTTCGGAATAATAGCACAATTTACATGAACAAATGGCTTATGTGCCCTATCGCTTTGTATGTGGATCTGTTTTGCGACAAGCTCTTTACCGGTTCCGTTCTCTCCCGTTATAAACACACGGCTTGAAGCTGATGCAACTTTCTGTATTTGGTCTTTGAGCTTCGTCATCTCGGCGCTTGAGCCCGTTAGCTTGCCATCGGAGTGAATTATTTTCTTCATGCTTTCATTTTCAGTCAGAAGAGTTTTATAATTCAGACCGTTCTGTATGGTCAGCTTAAGACGTTCAACATCAAAAGGCTTTGAAATAAAATCATATGCCCCAAGCTTTGTAGTCTGTACTGCCGTTTCTATGTTACCATGACCGGAGATCATTATCACTATCGAACGTGTATCTATTTTCCTGATTTCCTGAAGAACTTCAATACCATCCATTTTAGGCATACGGATATCAAGCAGAACAACATCGGGTTTGAATGAATTGAATTTCTCAAGCCCCTGCGGCCCGTTATATGCATGCTCAATTTTAAAGCCGTCGTGCTCTAAGATCATCCTCAGAACATCTACTATTGCCTTATCATCTTCAATTATTAAGATGGTATTCATTCACTGTTTTTTTGTGGTTCTTTTATATTTGGATCTTTGCTATCCGGACTATTCTTTTGCTCTGGCTGAGGCGATTTGTAATCATCATAAATATCCTTCAATCCCGGAAACATATCAATAATTTTATCGAATATTGCTGGAGCGATCTTATAGACCGGAGCATAAAGCATTGATGAATTCCTTGCCTCTACCGACGGCATATTTGCAAGCGAAAGATTGTATAGCAGAACACTTGCGACTATCAGCCCCTGCAAAAATCCAACCACCACGCCTAGTATTTTATCGATCATACTTGTTCCGGAATTCATATTGGCAATGAATCTGGCCAGCCAGATGGCGGATCCGTAAAGCAGCCCAATTATTAATAGGAATGCAAGTACATTTACAAAGGTAGTATTTTCTTTAATGACTGATGAAAGAATGGAAGCAACTGAACCATAGAATTTAACGGCCAGTATGAATCCGACTATTATACCGGCTATACCCATGAGTTTCCTCAGGAAACCCTTACGGTAGCCGAAATATGTTGGCAATGTTACAAGCAGTGCTATTAGTATGTCTAACCAGTTCAATGATTTATTGGATTAGAAGTTTTTACTACTTTTTGTTCTTATCTCCACACACCCCTGCCTGCTGCAGGCAGGCCTTCCGCTTCGCTCCCTGCCTCTCAAGAGGGGAATTAAAGACCCGAATCCCCTCTGGAGAGGGGTGGCTTCACCGGCCCCGAAGGGGCTCCTTTGGAGCAGGTGAAGACGGGGTGTGTTTACAGCTCTTCAAAAAAAACACAAAGCCCCTTATGCAGGAAGACTTTGTGCTCTGAAAAATCCGTTATGTTGAAAAACTAATTCTTGAATTCCGGTTCGAACCTTTTTGATTCATTGATGTATTTTGACTTAGGATACTGCTCTTTAAGATCTGCGTAAACTCTTTTAGCAGCTTCTTTATCACCTGCATTTGTGTATGAACGAATTGCATAGAAAAGGTTTTCCTGGTTTATAACAACGTTCTTGTTTACCTTAGAAGCTTTTTCGAAGTACTCCCCTGCTTTCTTGAGGTCGCCCTTTGCTTCATAAACTGCGCCAACTCCTGAAATGCATGAAGCTTTAATAATATCATTATCTCCGGAATAGCCGTCGAACTGCTTCATGGCATTATCATAATCTTTCAAGTTAAAGTAACAGTTGCCAAGATACAGCTTAGCTGTTTCGCCGCTGTTAGTGCTGCCGTAGTCATTAACTATCTGTGCAAAACCCATTATGCCTGCAGCTGGATCCCCGTTAATAGCTTCCTGGTACTTACCCTGTTCATAAAGTGCTATTACTGTAGAAAGCTTGGTTTCAGCTTCTTCGTTCTTTGCGCTTTTATTATTGAAGTAAAGAAATACCACAGCGATCAAAACCACTGCGATAGTTATACCGATGTATAATTTCTTCTTGTGTTCCGGGTTATCAAGCCAGTTACGCGCCTCAAAATAGCTTGTAACTAACTTATCTTTTTTTAACTCTTTATGCGTGATTTTTTTACGTGCCTGTAATGCCATCTATTGCCTTTCTTAATTGATAAGCTTCAAATATATTCTTTTTTTGCGTTTAATTCAAAGAAGATATAAATACACTTAAATACACAATGTCATCCACGAACGAATGGTCTAAACCCCCGTCTTGGATTTTCCAGTCTTTTAGTTTCCGGACTAATCCTCCTTTTCTTTGTTTGCAGAATACCTTCCCCCTTTTTAAAAACAAAGAGGGGATTTTATGTTGGTTTTCTGAATGTGATTCATGATTCCGGCATATTCGGTTGTGGAGCTAATTCACTTTTCCAGACGCTGGAATTCCAGCTTGTGGAGCCATTTTTTTACTTTCTGGACTTAGAATGTCGCGATTTCAATTCATTTAGTGGACTTTCCAATTTCTGGAAATTACTCCTCTTTGTTGTGTCAGGTCCTCAGACCTGAAACGATATCCTGCGATTTGAATTTAGAGTTCCTGTTCTTTTTGTCTTGACATCCCGCATCAAGTGCGGGACAGGCGCCAAGAACCAAAAAAGTCAAGGCTTACGAAAATTGCCTAAAATTATCTTCGCTTTACAGGAAAATAACTCGTTCCGACTATCGCCGGAACTCAGCAGATTTTCCTGTGCTATTTCTGCTCGATAATTTCTTAACGGCAATTTTCATATGCCGCTTTCTTAACTATACCCCCGTTGTTGGTGTTTGTTGAATCCCGATGTATCGGGATGAAATCCCGCTTTGCGGGATCACCAACAACTTCATTGCACCCATCTGCGATATGCTGGACTGTCCGGCAGTTTAGGGTATTTTTTTTAATGATCCGGACAGGTATTTGCCGATTGCGATTAAATTTCGCAATCAGTTCGGAACATACAGCCCAGTTCAACACATTCCACACATGACGAATGACGATTAATGAGTGAGAATTCTCAATCGCAGAAATTTTCTCAATTGAGAATTTATTGAACACGCATATGTAATGTACATATGCGCTTATGTACCAGAGATAAGATAATATATGGCATTGGCATATGCAAGTCAAAATGGAAAAAAACTATGAAGAAAAGTACTTAAACTAATAATATTTCAAACATTCATTTGAATCATAGTTATTGGGTGTAATTTCACTACAGCCCTTCTAAGGGTGAAGCGTAAATAGAAACTTTTTTTTTATTTTAAATAGTATATTTGTCAATACTAAACTAATCAAAGATAATTACAACTATTGGAAATATAAAACATATTTAAGTGAAGTATTTGTTAGCTGTTAGTAAAACCATTCAGGAAATGATTGTTTTGAAATGAAAGAAGAATATTTTACAAAAGATAATATCACTGAAATTTCGGATTCCATAATTAGGAAGTTATCTGGTAAGGAACATGTCATAGAGAATATTCAGAATACTGCTTTGCTGGTGCTTGATATGCAGAGATATTTTCTGGAAAAAGCATCGCATGCATATATCCCTGCATCAAAGGCAATTATGCAGAATGTGAATAAACTTATTGAGACCTTTGAATCAAATAAGTTACCTGTTATCTACACGAAACACATTGATTTAGAAAGTGGTGAAGGATTAATGAAATCCATGTGGGGAAAACTTCTGTTTGAAAACAATCCATTCAGCTTATTATCTGATGAGATAGTCCGTAGAAATGGAAGGGTTCTATCTAAAAGTCAATATGATGCATTCTATAAAACTGACCTTGAAGAATATCTCAGAAGCAAATATATCGAAAATATTCTTATATGCGGCGTCATGACTCATCTTTGCTGCGAACATACAGCCCGTTCTGCTTTTATAAGAGGGTTTAATGTTATATTTCCCGTTGATTCAACAGCAACTCATAATTTGACTCACCATTATTCTTCTATGGCAAATCTATCTCATGGTTATGCACAAATATTGAAGTGCGCTGATTTTATACAAAAATTCTGAATGAATTCTGATTATTCAAAAAAAGTCATAATAGTAGGAGCAGGACCGGCAGGAATTTCCTGTGCAATCCAATTGAAGCGTTCAGGGATAGATCCTCTTGTGCTGGAAAAAGCAGATCCCGGCGGTATGCTGAAGTATGCAAACTTGGTTGAAAATTACCCGGCTTTCCCCGGCGGGATTAGTGGTAAAGAACTGTCTGTTTTGATGTTGAGGCAATTTGATTCCGAAGGAGTTAAGATCCATACGCGGAGAGTTCAGAGCGTGTTGTATTCATCAGGATTTTATAATATAGAAACAGACAGCGAAAGATATACTAGTCAGATACTTGTAGTTGCAACGGGCACATCGCCAATATTGATAGAGGGTGTAGAGATTTCTGTTGATGCAGAAAAAAAGGTTTTATACAATCCTTCTGATTTTGTTGAGTTGAAAAATCAAAATATAGCTATTATTGGTTCGGGTGATCTTGCTTTTGATTATGCGTTGAACCTGCATAGATTCAACAAAGTTGAAATCCTTTGCCGTTCTTCCAAACCTAAATGTTTATCATTACTGCTGGAAAGATTAAGAAATTATCCCAATTGCAGCTACAGCTGTAACACTTCTGTTATTTCAGTTTCGATGCTGGATTCAGGTTTAAGAATTCTATGTTCGGAAAATGAAAGAAATATTCCCAGAAATGTGGATTATTTAATTGCTGCGATCGGAAGAAAACCGAATATTGATTTTATCAGTGACCAGCTGCTGGTAAAATTAAATGAGTTTAAACTGAATACAAGTTTTTTTATTATTGGTGATGCCTTTAATAAAAATTACAGGCAAACAGCTATTGCAGCCGGTGACGGAGTGAAAACGGCTATGATAATTAATGAGATCCTTAAAGAATGAAGATTATTTCAGAATCCGGTAAAGAAGAAATTGCGATTGTTTATACTGCCCAAACATCAAGTGGCCAATATGTTGAGTTTGTTGAATCCCTGCAGCCTCCGTTTTCAAGAGAAAAAAAGTGGGTTTTGATTGTCTCAACTCTTTACGGATGTCCAATAAACTGTAAGATGTGTGATGCGGGTTTGTTTTATCATGGTAGGCTAAGCAAAGATGCAATTTTTGCTCAAATTGACTATATGGTAACCAGAAGATATCCCGATAGGAATATACCTGTGGAGAAATTTAAAGTACAGTTTGCGAGAATTGGAGAGCCATCCTTTAATTTAAATGTTATAGATGTATTAGAAGAGATTAATTATTATTTTCGAATCCCGCGATTTATACCATCCATATCTACAATTGCACCAAACGGAACGGATAGATTCTTTGAAGAACTATTAAGGCTTAAGAATGAGAAAAATTACGGGCCTGACTTCCAGCTTCAGTTTTCCATCCACACAACTGATGAAAAAATGCGTGATGAATTGATTCCTGTAAAAAAATGGAACTTTAAGAAAATTAGCAGATACGGAGAAAGATTTTATTTGAACGGAGGCAAGAAGATATCTCTAAATTTTGCAATTTCAAATGAATATCATGTCATTCCATCAAAACTCATTGATTATTTTAACCCGGAGGTTTTTATAATAAAGTTAACTCCCCTCAACCCCACGTATAATTCCAGTGTTAATAGATTAACATCTTTCATAAAGAACCCTGAATCGAAATCACTAACAAGGCTTGTTGATGAATTTAGAAATTGCGGTTATCAAACAATTCTAAGCTACGGTCAGTATAACGAGAACTATCTTGGAAGTAATTGTGGTCAAAGTATAATAAAGCACTTGAATGAAGAACAAAGTCATAAGATATCATATAGAGATTATGCAGAAAATATAAAGTCTAAATAATAAACAGAACACGTTTTATATCATTAAAAAGAACCGTCAATATTAATAGAATAAAAGCTACTCCCCCGTTGTTGATGTTGTCACCTACAACAATGTGCAAGATCTTTCCATATCCAACATTTTCGCCAACTGAAGACTCTACTTCTGGATACCCACCTTCGCATGAATGACAAGCATTCACCCGTTATTAATGTGTCAGGTCTGTCCAAAGGACTTCTTCGGAGAGGACTTGACACGAACCAATAAAATTAAAAATAATGTGGTGTCGGGTATCTTACCCGACACGTGTCAGGAGAATACCTGACGCCACAATGTTTCAAGCCGGATTCACTAAATACTTGTTACCTAAAAAACGTCTTGGCGACTTCATAGAAATCATCGGTGACAAGTTTAAGCTCTTTTACTGCGTCTTCGATCGGAATATCAATAATTTCAGTGCCTCTTAGCGCGGCCATCCTGCCGAACTTGCCATCTTTAACCATCTCGACTGCGTGAACACCAAAGCGGCTGCCGAGAACTCTATCGTATGCAGTTGGTGAGCCTCCCCTTTGTATGTGGCCGAGTATCGTGGCGCGAGTTTCCACTCCAGTTTTGCGCTCGATGATTTCGGCAAGCATATTTGCAATACCGCCAAGCCTTACATGGCCAAAGGCGTCAAGCTTTTGATCCTGCAATACAAACTCAGCATCTTTCTGGTCTGATTCGCTTATCTTGGCGCCCTCAGCAACAACAATTATTGAAAATGACCTTCCTCTTTTTTCACGGTCTTCCATAACTTTTATAAGCTCAGCAAGCTTTATCTCGCGCTCGGGAATTAATATCAAGTCTGCGCCGCCGGCAATACCAGAGTGCATTGCGATCCACCCTGCATGTCTGCCCATCACTTCAATGATCATCGCGCGGTGATGTGACTCTGCCGTTGTGTGAATTCTATCAATAGCATCCATTGCTGTGTTCACTGCAGTATCAAACCCGAAGGTATAATCAGTTCCGTTTAAGTCGTTATCAATTGTTTTTGGTACGCCTACAACCGGGAATCCGGTTTTAGCTAATTTATTTGCAACACCAAGGGTATCTTCGCCGCCGATTGCTATGAGCGCGTCGAGTCCCATTGTTTTGGCATTTTGTATAACAATATTCTCGCCGTTTTCTATTTTGTAGGGATTAGTACGTGAAGTGCCAAGTATAGTTCCGCCCTTTTGGAGGATACCTGAAACTGAATCAATATCAAGCTTGTGCGCATACATATCCATAATTCCTTTCCACCCGTTTTCTATCCCTATGCATTCCCAACCGTACATTAGTGATCTCCTCACAATAGCCCTTATTACTGCATTTAGGCCGGGGCAATCTCCGCCGCCTGTTAACATTCCGATTCTCATTTGATTATTTCTCCTATGTAGTTAAAATTTTTAAGAACAGCTCAGGCCTTAAGGCCTTTCGGATTTCCATATAAACTTCATCTGCAGTAATTTCCTGCATGCAGGTTGGCTGATTGCAGCCGTAATCATGGCCTAAGTACAGGCACGGACTGCAAAACTTCCTGCTTATTATTGCAACTGCTTTCTTGTTATAAGCTCCCCATTTAACCGAGTTTGTCGGCCCATGCATTCCGATTGTTTTTGTGCCAACGCATGCCGAAACATGCAGAATGCCGGTGTTGCTGCAAACCATCAGATCAGCTCTTTCAACCAGTGCTGCGGATTCTTCTAAAGTAAATTTACCTGCAGTATTTATTACAAACCCTTTTAATGCTTCGGCAAGCGGATCGCATAAATATCTTTCAAACTCCGTGCCCGTAATTATGAACCTGATATCCGGATCACTTTTGTGAAGTCTTTTAGCCATGGTGATATAATTCTCAAGCGCCCACTCTCTTTGCTTGCCGTTCTCTCCGCAGCCCGGATGCAGGCATATAACGGTCTTTCCTTCCAGTCCGTTTTTGTGCCAGAACTCATCGCGGAATTTCCTGTGCTCAGGCTTCAGGAAAAATTCAAGCTGAAGCTCATCAAAGTTATGCTCTCCGTTTACAGGCACAATGCCAATGGGGATGAGCAGATCCATGAAATTTTCAAGCTCATGCTTTGTTCTGCTGTGCTCCACAACGGCATCATTTACAACATGCTTCCACTGCCCTTTTGTCCTGAATCCGATGGAATAATCTCTGCGGGTAAAAACGGTAATAATGGAATTGATCCTTTCCCACTGACCGCCATCAAGAACAATCTCATACTTGGTTTTTCTCAGACTGCGGACAAATCTGACAAAATTCATTGGGTTTTTGAAGTCATAAACCCTGCAATTGATGATATGATCCACATACGGAATTTTTTCAATAACTGAGAGATTAATATCCGAGCACATAAAGGTGATCTCTGCATTAGGAAACGAGTTTTTAAGCTTTCTGAGGGTCGGAATCAGCAAAATAGCGTCGCCAATGGCGGCAAGCTTGATGAAAAGAATGTTCTGAATATGCTCTATCGGCAGGCGTCTTCTGCGGCGAGTAAATAAGGCCAGAAGTATTACTATCGGAATCCCTAAATACCTGTCAAATAACCGAAAAATCTTTTTTCTTCGCATCTATTTACGAAAAGATAATTAAATATATATTTTATAACAATTCAGCTATTTATATTTACAAATTGCAGAGAGAATTAACATAATTCCCCTCTTGAGAGGGGTGGATTCACCAAAGGTGAAGACGGGGTGTGTTAATAGCAGAACAATAAAAAATATTAAATGATAAATGATTACAAAAGTGACCGATAAACAGCTGATAGCATCTGCATTCAAAGCGCTGAAGAACTCGCACTCGCCGCACTCGAAGTTCAAGGTAGGCTCGGCTTTGCTTGGAAAAAGCGGCAAAGTTTACCTTGGTACTAATGTTGAATTTGATGCTTATTCGCTAACTGTTTGCGCAGAGCGTTCATCACTTTTCAATGCTTTATCAAATGGTGAAAAAGAGTTCACAAAGATAGCTATTGCAACAAGTTCCTCGAGGTTTAAATTCCCCTGCGGCTTATGCCGGCAGGCACTGGTTGAGTTTAATCCGGATTTGGAAGTAATATTAGTTACCAGAGATAAGAAGATTAAGCATTTTATTTTAAAAGAGATTATACCAAACTATTTTAAGTTATAGATATATTATTAAACATGCACGATATTGAAAATAAAAAAATGCGGGGGCAAATCGAGGTTATCTGCGGCTCAATGTTCAGCGGGAAGACAGAAGAGTTGATAAGAAGACTGCGCCGCGCACAAATAGCCAAGCAAAGTGTAGAAATATTCAAACCGGCAATTGATAACCGGTACAGTGATAACGAAATAGTCTCACACAGCGAGCAGAAGATACCCTCAACAGTAGTTGAAACTGCTGAGCAGATACTGCTATTTTCATCTGAAGCTGATGTAATTGGCGTTGATGAGGCGCAGTTCTTCGATTCATACCTTGTAGAAGTGTGCCAGAGGCTTGCTGAGCAGGGAAAACGTGTCATTGTAGCCGGCCTTGATACCGATTACAGGGCAGTTCCGTTTGAACCAATGCCTCAACTACTTGCAATTGCAGAATATATCACAAAAACATTGGCTGTTTGTATGAAATGCGGCGCACCGGCAAATCGTACTCAGCGGATATCAAATACGGGTGATAGAGTTCTTGTAGGCGCAACGGACCTGTATGAAGCAAGATGCAGAAGTTGTTACGAAGCGCCGGAGGATTGACAATCAATTAGGAATTACGAATTAGTCCGACAGTGGGCGGATTTCGACCTTCTGAGGAAGGTCTCAAGAATTACGAATTGCAGCTA
Source organism: Ignavibacteria bacterium (assembly GCA_019912545.1). Lineage (GTDB taxonomy): Bacteria > Bacteroidota > Ignavibacteria > Tepidaquicellales > OLB5 > OLB5. The sequence continues at coordinate 15,933 of JAIOIK010000065.1, forward strand.
AGGATCAGTTTTATTCGTTCCACGAAATTTCATTATTGAAGTTAAGGAGTACAGTGGTATGTTCTCTGCTATTAATGTTTGATGCATGCCTGTATTCTTGGCACGAAGGTTGAAAATCTTCTAAACATTTAAATCATGCCTAATAAAATTATTACTTCATTTGGTTCGGCATTTATTACTCCCCAAGACTCATTATATCGTGAAGCAGAAGAATTGGGCGGAATTATCGCTTCAAAGGGCTGGACAGTTTGCTCCGGAGGGTATTATGGAAGCATGGAGGCAATATCAAAAGGTGCAAAATCTACCGGAGGAAAAACTATTGGAGTTACAGTAAAGGATTGGCAGGCAAAACCAAATGACTTTGTTGATGAAGTTGTGATAATGCCTAATTTAATGGAAAGAATAGTAGAACTTATTGCCCTTGCAGACGCATACATAGTTTTTAAAGGCGGAACAGGTACACTGCTGGAGATATCTGCAACGCTTGAGATGATGAATAAAAAAGCTATCCCTGAGAAACTGATGATATTTTACACAGATTTCTGGAAAGGGTTGATATTAACATTGAAGTCTGATTCTGACACTCTTTCGGTTTCAATAGAGCATAATATTAAGTTTATTAGCAAACCTGAAGACCTAAAAGCTTTGATCTGACTGATCTAATTCCTATCCCTGCACTATTTTACTCTTTTGTAAACTGTTTCAACTCCCTTTGCCTCTTCTCCCGTAGGAGTAATGTTGAATATTGTGATTATCACATTGTCGCTATCAACAATATCAATTTCAATTCTCCATCCCCAATGCTGAACTTCTTCGGGAGAAACTTTGTAAGAGTAACTTCCAAGAACTGAGAGCTTTTCGCTCCCCGGCACACCGTTTAGAAGCATGATTGACGCTCCGTAGTGAAAGCTATCGATGTAGGACGCATGGAAGCGGTCTTCGCCAAGTTCGTATCCGAAAGTGGTAATTCCTTCATAAGGTTTTCCATCCATGGATCCTTTATACTCATGCATTATGAATCTGCCTCCCAAAACGGATCTTATAGTACCTTTCATAGGAGATTCATCAGCAAGTTTACCAGGCTCAAACCAGGTCTTGGTTACGCCTTCCCAATTGCCAACCAGAGACTGCAGAAGTTTGTGTTTACCTGTTGAAAGTGATTCTTCGAATTTTGACATATTCTGTTCTTATTTCAGAATCTAAGTTTATTTATATTATCAACAAGAAAATCAAAGCCAAATAGCATCGTGAAATAGAATCTCCACTCTTTGCCATAGGTAACTTCCTTCTGCTCACCCGTTGTTGAGGGGAATATCCTCGAAAACTGGTCAGATCCATAAGCTGCATTGAATGCAAGCGCAGTAGGATAGACATAATATGAATAAGTCAATAATCTGAGTTCAAAACCAAAATCCTTCTTGAAATCCTTAAGCTTCGTATTGTTTCCGTTCCATGCATTGCCTATATCGCCATAAACTGAAAAATACAGCTTATCAAAGTAGAATTGCATGAACTTGAAGTCCATTTTGCTGATAAGGGGGAATCTATAGGTCAAATTAGCAGTAGCATAACGGTTGCCGCCAAGCGCATAGAACGGGTAACCTTTCATATTCGGGAAACCGCTTGCATAGAAATCAAAGAAATTATCCTGCTGGGGACCGAATATTGTACCTCCCCTAAGTCTTAAGCTAAGCGAATGTGAATTGTTAAACAGCCCAATCCCCTGCAGTATATCTCCTTCCAAACGGTGGAATTTAGCTTTCTGGAACTGCTCCGTTACGTTACCCTGGTCATCAACAACAAGCTCGGGATTCAGGTCGTTAATCTCGTAATCATACCTGAATCTTACATGTCGGCCAATTGGATTTATGTCATCATTCTTATTTGGTAAGAACGAATTATAGCTGTATGTCAAAGAAAGATCACGACCTGTGAAGTAATTAGTTGAAGAAGCAGAAACCTGCCGGTTTATTGAAGGAATTATAAATGTACTGAGCTTGGAAGCATACTTTGAGAAGGCAAAACCAGCCTTCATGTTATGGTTTGCATTAATTATTTTAAATGCCATGCCGAACTCAAACTGAAGCAGGTCATAAGTAACATCAACGCCAATTGTATCAAGTCCGGCAACAAGCTGAGCATCTGTTTTCCTTGTTACATTGTATCCTGCCAGTGAAAACGCCGGTGCAAATCCCATACTCAGGAAAGTTTTCTTTAAGAATGGCACACCATTATTGTAATCGAATTGCAGGAACAGATCACGCTCGAATTTTCTGTTTATCGAAGCTCCTCCGAAAATTCCCATTCTTCCAAGCACATCCTGTGAATAGAAATACAGGCCGGGTTTTATGATGTCCAGAAAATTACCATCCTTGGTGTAGTTATCAAATCTCAACACTGGAATAATAAACAGAGGTGTTGCAACATTGTTATACTTGGTTGCAGGTTTTAGTTTCAGATTATCATCATTAAAATTCTTAAGAGCATTGAAATCATATTTATTTTTTGCAGCAGATTTATCCGAATCATTTTCGTACCTGCTCAGAAGCTTTTCCGGGCGGATGTAATTGGCGCTATTCAAATCAATTAGTGTATCCAACGCCTTATATCCTTTGACTTCGCTTATCTTGTATCCATCTTTCGTCCATGAAGCAAAGGCAAGGTTACCGATGCCATCAGTTGTTGGCATAAAAGCGCTGCCCAAAACGTTTGTCAATTGCTGCACATAGCCGGTATTGCTGTCATCGGTCATTCGGTCATTATTCTTCAGTTCATACCTGTAAATATTGAAAATTCCAGTTATATCAGAAGCAAAGATTATCGCATCTCCTTCTTTGCTGTAAGCAGGACTTCTGAAATCCACATTCGGATCTGAAAACATGAACTTAATGTTACCTGTTTCAATATTCACTTCCGCAATTTCTCGGGCATCGTGTTTGGAATAATCAAACAAAATTGACTTCCCATCGGGCGACCATTTAGGAGAGTATATCTGCTCACCATTAATGAAGCTGGTAAGCTGCTTAATATCTTTTTTGGCAAGCATTTTACCTTTGGGGATCTCTGCAATGAACAGGTTCTGGGTGCCATCGTTATTCCTAACAAAGGCTATACTCTTACCATCCGGCGAATATGTTGGTGCGTGCGCTCTGAGTCCGCTTGATAACTGGGTTTCTTCTTCTTTGGCAACATCATATTCAAACATATCAAACACTACGGCGTCATGAATGTTCGGTTTATTTCTGCGCGAGAAGACGATCTTTTTGCCGTCATTTGACCACGAGTAGCTTCCGCTGATTCCGCCGATCAACTCAGCATCTTTGCCTTTTTTGCTGAAGTCATGTATATACATTGAGGTCGAGCCGTAGTCATACTCTTTGTTTGAAAGGTAGGTAAGTTTTTTCCCGTCCGGAGAAAACTGCGGGTAATAATTTGCAAACCCAACTTCTGCAATTATCTCACCTTCAACCAGAACTTTTTTAATAGGCTCTACCCTGTTTTTATAGTCCTCTTTAAGATAAGCTTTCCACTCTTTATACAAGTCGTCTCCCGCTATTCCAAATGCCTTTTTGAATGCACCTTCAGATCTTAAACGTGAAACGTCACCGAGGTTTTCCGAGACTTTTCTGAGATTATCTTCACCATATTTATCTGCTATGTATCTTACAAATCCGTATCCCTGGTTGTAAATTGATTCAGCCTTATAAGTTGTAACCGAGGCGAACTGCCCCATTTCTTCCCAGGTCAAAAGGTTATCGCCCAAAGCTCTCATCCTGAGTATCATATCGCGGTTAGCGTCCCAGTAATCATACCCCAACTGCTGGCGCTGATATTGCGCAGTACCTTCTGCAAACCATGCAGGAACTCCTACTCCTGAGATTGGATAAGAAATTATTGTATTGGGATAGCCGTATAAAACATCGGGGCGGCGCTCTTTTTCATAATTCAAGAATTGCAGATAAAATGCAGGGAATTTCGTGCCGAATTTCATAGAAGCGGGAACCTGGATAACGTGTGCGAATTCATGAGTGATAACATTCCTAAGCCAGTTATGTGTACCGCGAAGATCAAAATCAAGTGAAGCTGCGGCAATTTCTATCCTGTTGCCGTAATAATCCGTTGCGCCGTTTGAAATATCGGATTCATCGTTGATTATCCATGAAGTTTTATCTGCCGGGCGGTAATTGTAAAGAGTAGTTATCGGCCCGTAAACTTCCTCGGCAATTTTAGCCACAATGTTGGCGGTTCTTTCTGTCCCTGCGTGATAATGAACATAAAAGTGCTCTGTTTCAATGGTGTACCATTCAAGCTCGGGATTCGGCTCAAACTGCGAAAATGTGAAGGCAGTAACTGTGAATAATGCTAACAGGATTCTGGATATCATATAATGTATTTGAATTTTTATTGCTAAATTTTACTGTGAACAGAACAATTCTAAAAATAATCGACACAAAAACTGGTTTCCTGCTTTCACGGGAATGTCTATTAACAAAAAAGACAAGTGCAATAATAACCCTACAACAAAAA
>JAIOIK010000066.1 GCA_019912545.1 Ignavibacteria bacterium
ATCTAATGCTTTTCCTGCGGCATATTCACTATCATTTAATTTGTCCGATATAAAAATATGCCAATCGGGATAGGAACGATTTATAGACTCTATCCACTCACTTATTCCGGCTTCGCCACTATAGATCTCTTGGCCGCCACCAACAAGGCAAATTACAACCGCCCAATTTTTATGTCTATTGAGACAAGAGATCAAAAATTCTGGTTCAGATAGTTTAAAATTTTTAATTTCCTTTCTACGTTTCATAAAATCAGCAGTTTTTTCCTTATTCCATGCACGCTGTGCCTCATCAAAGATTGCAACATGGTCATAAGGCGGTTTCTTTTTGTCTTTGATATATGCATCTCGGTAGTTGTGAACATTTTGTATTATTGCTTTTACTTCGTTTAAAATACTCCCTTTGGTAATTTTTTTCTTATTGCTTTTTTTCCGTATTTCGTTTTCTCGTGCCCACTTATCGCGCGTCAATGCTTCTCTAAGTATGTTGACTAAAGGTCCATTTCCAGATAAATAAATACTTTTTTTAGATTGTTTTAAATTCATTTGTTTGGTAGCAACATTTAGTCCAACCAATGTTTTGCCTGCTCCAGGAACACCTGTTACAAAACAAATAGATTTATAATTTCTTTTTCTTGATTTACTTATGATATCAAAAATAGCTGAACTTGTTTTACTTAAATTCTTTCTTTTAGCGTCATTTCTTGTTATGTCAGTTACGCTGTGATTATTATACAGTGCTTTAGCAGCTTCGATTATAGTAGGAGTAGGATAGTAACTGCCTTGCAACCATTTCTTCGAAATGATGTTACTACCTTTGATATTAGCTAGCACTCTTTGAATTACTAACTTAAGGTTTCTTGAATTTGCTTTGATAGGCTCTAATAAACCGTCATTATATTTGGTTTTGGATATCAATTGAAAAGAGTTACTTGCCTCTGAAGCAATTAAGATAGGTGCGATACTAATTGCGTGACTCGTTTTATGAAAGTTTTTTAAATCTAGAGCATAATCCCAAACTTGCTCTACTGCATTTGAATTATATCTTACTTCGCCATACTTAAACTCAAGTATAAATAGTACGTTTTTTATGATTAATATTACATCGATTCTGCAACCCATTCTTGGTACAGTAAATTCAAATACTATTGTCCCACTTAATCCCTTAAGTGTTTCCTTTAAGATTTTTATTTGATATTTCCACGCTTCGATTTGCTCTTTTTCAACTTTATAAGGACTATTATCAATTAGAATGCCTAGTATCTCATTTGTAGATCTATTTACGAAACGAGAAATTGAATTTTTGTAATAAAAGTTTTGCAATATTGATGTTATCTGAGTTTATCAAAAATATGGATGTAATTAATTATTTAAAAGTCTATTAAGCTGAAACTTGATATAGACTTACTTTAGGGTCTGTAATAGATCTTTGGCACGTTACTACAAAATGGTAACCTTGTTTATGCAGCCAACTACTTACGATCATTTCAGGTTTTATATTTTTTGAGCGGATTTGGCTCATGTTGTAGCTGCGCTGCTTTTTTGTGTGTACATCTGCCATGTACAAATATAATGGATTCCAGAATAACACTTTGTGACCTGCCTGATCGGGCCTGCCCGTACAGGCGGGTATACCAAAAGAGAAATCAAACCACCCCGTCACAGAAACGGGCCCGTAATTTTCATCTCTTCTCTATGAATCCCACCAATTTTATCGGTAAATTATCCGTTAAGCTCAAGTATGGATACCCGCTTTCGCGGGTATGACACACACCTTGTAATATCAATCATTTATGAAAATAGTTTGGCGGAATTGAAAAAAGTATCATGGTATGATACTTATCTGCGTTTGGCATATGTTATATTCGTGGCAGATGTAAACAGCATATAAGATATTTACTAATTTAAGAAGTTTATCCCGCTAAGGAAAATCGCGGGACTTCAATCCGGCTGCTGCCGGATTTCGAAAGGAGAGGATTTCAACAGTATGCCAGAAAAACGGCCGGTTAAGCGTAAAACAACAAAAAGCGTCCAAAAGCGAAGTAAACACGAACAGTACATTGAAAACATAAAGCTCACAGCCTGCAAAATGATGCGGGTATATTCAGTGCTCAATATGGAAGCAAGAGTGCATGCATATTATGTCTATCTGGAGGAGGTTATGGGAATGGATTTCGGGTCAATATTGAAAATGTTTGAATCGGTATCTATTACAACGGAGCTGCTGCTTAGTACAATGAAGGATGTAGAAGAGGGGTATTGGGAGAAGGGGATAATGTAAGTGGTTTTGGTTTGCATCCTGGCTCTTCGTTGAGCGAAGAAATATTATTCTGTACTTTTTTTCTTGATAAAAAAAGTACTGAAGGATTCCCGCAAAGCGGGATTTCATCCGGCTAATGCCGGATTCAACAAGGCTGATGAAAATTACCTCCGCTCAACGAGTCGAGTCGTCGACCAGTAGGCGGACAAGTTTCATTATCATCGCTTTACAGGAAAATAACTCGATTCAACTTCGTTGACTCTCAAACAGATTTTCCTGTGTTGTATCTGCTCGATAATTTTTTAACGG
>JAIOIK010000067.1 GCA_019912545.1 Ignavibacteria bacterium
GGTATTTTTCTAATTTTTATTATTTTGGATGTTTTATGAACTTTGGTTATCCAATAATACATTTATATTAATTACTTTTAAAGTTATTTTGATAATTCACTGAAAATAAATCTAAGATGTACGAATACTCCGGAGCAGTCCATATACATTCAGTATACTCAGATGGGACCGGTAAGATCGAAGATATTGCCAGAGCAGCCTTTGATTCAGGCCTTGATTTCATTATGATGACCGACCATAATACCTTGAAACCTGTTAATGATGGCTATAACAGGTGGATTAACGGTGTAATGGTTATTATTGGTTATGAGGTGAATGATATGCAGAATAAGAACCATTATCTTGCATTCGGCCTTAATGAAGTGATAGGATCATACAGGGAACTTGGTAATGGCGAACTTGGCTGCAAACTTGAAGCTGCTGATTACGTAAGGGAGATAAATGAAAAGGGCGGGATTGGGTTTTTAGCTCATCCGGATGAAGAAAGACAGCATCTTCCAGAACATCCTTCTTACCCCTGGATATCAGATTCTGATGAGTATACCGGCATTGAGATATGGAATCACATGAGCGAATGGATCGAGGGCATGGATGACGGGAATAAGGTAGACAGGTTCCTTCACCCCTTGAGGTCAATAATCGGTCCGAACCAAAAATCGATGAAACGCTGGGATCAGGCTGCTGAGAAAAGACATGTTACTGCTATTGGCGGTGTTGATGCACATGCGTTAAAACAAAACGTGTTGGGATTCTTTGAAGTCGAAATATTTGCCTACAAAGTGTTATTTAAATCTATTAGAACACATGTACTCATAGATAAACCAATATCAAGTAACAATAAAGATGAATATCATAGTGGTGTAGATAAGATTCTGGATGCTCTGAAAAATGGAAAATGCTTCATTTCCAACCATTATTATGGAAGTGCAAATGGATTCAGATTTTTCGCAGAATTCAAAGGCATTACCTGCAATATGGGAGATGTTATCAACACTGGGGGCCGTCCAGTTGTATTGAAGGTACTAATACCCAAAGAATGCAGGATCAAATTAATACGTAACGGAATACTAATTGATGAAAGAGTGGGTATGAATGCTTACTGGAATACTGAAAAGCCTGGAATTTACAGGGTGGAATGCTGGTTGGGTGATAAAGGCTGGATATTTTCAAATCACATTAGATTAAACAATTAAATCACATGATGGAATCTGGTATAGAAAACAAAAAACAAATTGTGAATGTTAGCGTCACTGAACCATTATCTAAGGCAGATGCCGATTTTGATGGTGAAGATAAGCCAAAAAGCAATTGTGCAATTTTCGGGATATTTTCTCATCCTCAAGCAGCAGTGTTAACATATTACGGCTTGCACTCCCAGCAGCACAGAGGGCAGGAAGCTTCAGGTATTTGTTCTTCTGAGAAGCTCTCAGGTAAGAAATACCGGTTTAATATTCACAAAGGTCATGGCATCGCACTAAATGTGTTTGCAGGGAAAAATATCCTGAATAATGTTCTCAAAGGTGCAGCGGCGATAGGTCATAACAGATATTCTACTACCGGGGCATCTGATAGCAGAAGTAACATTCAGCCATTTAAGGTTAATTTCAAGGAAGGCCATCTTGCTTTATCTCACAACGGAAATTTCACCAATACAAAAGAACTCAGGGAGAGGCTTCAAAATGAAGGGACATTGTTTCAGACTTCAACCGATAGCGAGATTTTTCTTCATCTGATAGCACGTTCAAGGGAAACGGAAATGATCGATAAGATACTGGATGCCTGCCGGCAAATAAGAGGAGCATATTCAATTGTTTTGCTTACTGATGATAAACTATTTGCAATAAGGGATCCATTTGCGGTTCGTCCTCTGTCTATGGGCAAATTGGGTGATAGCTTTGTTTTTGCATCAGAAACATGCGCTTTTGATATTAATAATGCAGAATATGTCAGAGACCTCAAAGCTGGTGAAATCATACAAATTGATGATGAAGTCATAAAGACCGGTAAAGAAAAATCTTTTTTTATTGATAAGAAACTTGAATCAAAGCACTGCATTTTCGAATATATATATTTCTCACGCCCGGATTCTACTATCTTCGGAAATACTGTTGATAAGATAAGAAGAAAGCTTGGTAAAAATCTTTCATTGGAAAAACCTGCTCCTAAAGCAAATATCAAAGATAAGAAAGTTGTTGTCATCAGTGTACCCGATTCAAGCAATACCGCCGCTCTTGGTTATGTTACAGAAACGATCAAAACAAATCCGTTTGTTAAACTTGAGCTTGGACTGATAAGAAGCCACTATATTGGCAGAACATTCATTCAACCCGGGCAGGACAATCGCGAAATAAGGGTTAAAGCCAAATTCAATACGGTTAAATCAGTTTTAAGAAACAGAATTGTTGTAATAGTTGATGATTCAATTGTTAGAGGCACAACTGCTAAGCTGTTAGTTAAACTTGTTAAAGAAGCCGGCCCAAAAGAGATCCACCTAAGAATCACATCACCACCAATAATTTCACCGTGCCATTATGGAATGGATTTTCCTTCAAAAGGTGAGTTAATTGCAAACCAGTGTAATGATGACATGGAAAAGATACGGCAATACCTTGATGTTGATTCAGTTGAATATCTATCTATTGAGAAATTGCATGATTCAGTACCGCAGGGTGTTAATGTTTTCGGAGAAAAGATAGGATATTGTGACGCGTGTTTCAGCGGCAATTATCCTATCCCGATTGAAGAGATAGAAAAGACGGAGTTTGAAGGTTAAGCATTTTAAGGTTTTTCCCTTAATTTTGAGATTGGATACTGAATCCGTGAGAATCATTTCAAAAAATTCACTATATTTGGAAAAAACAAGCTAAATATGTCTTATAAAGTCAGTATTATCATTGAAAAGGATGAAGACGGGTACTATGCATATTCGCCGGAACTTGAGGGGTGTCAATCACAGGGAGATTCTTATGAGGACGCGTTGAATAACATAAAAGAAGCAATTGAACTTTATCTGGAGACAATAACTCCGGAAGACAGGAAAACTCTTCTCAGCAAAGAGATACTGACAACTTCTTTAGAGGTTCAAGTTGCCTAAATTCCCAAGATTGAAGGCGAAAGAAGCTGAAGATCTTTTGCTTAAAAATGGGTTCGAATTAATAAGAAGCAAAGGAAGCCACAGGATTTACCAAAAAGAAAGGAAAAAGATTACAATTCCGTTTCACTCGGGGAAAATACTTCATCCGAAAATTGTTAAGCAGATTTACAAAATTATCGAAGACTAAAATCAAATTATTAGGTTTTATTTTTTACTACTATTCCTTTTTTCACTTTCCTCTCAATATTTCCCTGATCAGATCCTCTACTGATGAATTCATAAATTCTGCATTCGCTGATACACTTCGTACCATCTTGTCTGCTTCAAGCCTGTTGTAACCAAGAACCATTAATGCATGAATGATCTCAGAAGATTTGCCTAATACATTAAACTTTCCGCTGTTTACAGCCGGCGGACTGATCCCCTGCTCTGTTTTTCCGATCTTGTCTTTTAGCTCAAGAGCCAGGCGTTCTGCGGTCTTTTTCCCAACTCCCGGGATAGAAGTAAGCGGTAGGTAATTCCCTTTTGCAACAAGGTCAATAAATTCGATGTAATTCATTGCAGAAAGTATCCCAATTGCGGTTTTAGGGCCAATTCCTGATACCGAAATGATCTGCCTGAAGCACTCCCTTTCATTTTCATCTCCAAATCCGTACAGGACCACTCCGAACGGATTTTCTTTAATGTGTAAATGAGAAATTAGTGTTACTTCATCACCAATATTCCCCAAAGAATCAGATGCTGTTACTGTAATGTTTACGAGGTAGCCAATTCCGTTTGATTCAACAATTGCGGAAGCAGGTTTCTTACTTACTAATTTTCCTTTTATATATTCTATCATTGCCTGAATTTTACTTTGGAGGGATTTTTAGAAATGTAATCTTCCCAGCTAATTGATTTGTTTCTCGCAGAACCACTCATCATTTTATTATGATGACAAATCGCAACTGCAATCGCATCAGATATATCACTTTGCATATGAGTTTCCTGTTTCATTTTTAAGATGCTGCAAATCATGAACTTTACCTGCTCTTTAGATGCAGCACCCCGCCCTGTTACAGATTTTTTAACCTCACGCGGCGAGTACTCAGTTGTTGGAATCTCTTTATTTACTGCAGCAAGAATAGAGACACCTCTTGCATGCCCAAGCTTTAAAGTTGATTGAACATTCTTGCCGTAAAATGCAGTCTCTATCGCAAACTCATCCGGTTTGAAGTTATCAATTACATTCACAAGCGAATCATATATCAGTTTCAATCTGAGTGGGAGTGACTTTTTAGAAGGGATCTTAATAACATCGCAATTAAGCAATTCAAGTTTTTCATTTACACCGCTTATTACAGCAAATCCGGTAAAAAGTGTTCCGGGATCAACTCCAAGAATTATCATTTTGTTTACTTTTTACATTTGCGAGAATTGAACAACTTGCTTAACTAAAAGCTTCCATAACTTTTTCATCAATATCAGCATTAGTGTAAACATTCTGTACATCATCATTATCTTCAATTACACTAATTAACTTCAGTACTCCCTCGGCATCTTTATCTTCGATCTTTGTTGTGGTTTTTGCAACATACTGCAATGATGCAGATTCAATCTTAATACCCTGCAGTCCGGATCCTTCAATCACTTTCCTGACCGGTTCAAACTTTTCTAGTGAAGCAGTAACTTCATAGTACTCATCTTCATCATTCAAATCATCAGCACCCGCATCAAGTATAACATTCATCAGGTCGTCTTCGCTGTAATTACCCTTTTGCACTGTAATAACTCCTTTTCTCTCAAAATTCCAGCTTACAGCACCTGATTCTGCCAGATTGCCGCCATGTTTGGTCAACAAATGCCTCAAGTCAGCAACTGTTCTGTTCTTATTATCAGTTAAAGATTCAATGATCAGCGCTGCTCCACCGGGCCCATATCCTTCATAAGTTATCTCATCGTAATTAACACCCTCAAGTTCACCCGTTCCTTTTTTAATAGCTCGCGTGATATTATCTGCAGGCATATTAACAGCCTTTGCGCTAGATACCGCCAGCCTAAGTCTTGGGTTTGAATCAGCATCGCCGCCTCCTATTCTTGCAGCAACTGTTATCTCTTTTATTATTTTGGTAAATGCTTTGCCTCTGGCTGCATCTATTGCGCCTTTTTTTCTCTTAATTGTTGACCATTTGGAATGACCTGACATATGCTGTATTAAAAATTTATTATTTTAATTTAACTTAAGATCACGTATGCGGAACTGGGTCTTTGTATTCCCGTTCCAGTGATTCTCTTCAACCGAGTAAATGATATCAAGCCTGTTCCCGGATCTTAAAATGTGCCTGTTATTATTATCCAAATCAGGCGGCTGATAATATACACAATCAAAAGTATAATTATCAAATCTGCTGTCGTTTGATACCGGTTTTCTGACCTTGAATACAGTGGTTGAGCCATTATATGTTTTAGGCTCTCCAACTATCTGAAGATTGCGGGTCAGGAAAACAGGTGTCATATTTCCCGGCCCGAAAGGCTCGAAATGACTTAATATCTTAACAAATCTCTGGTTCACCTCAATTACATCAATTTCTGCATCAACCTTAATTTCAGGAACAAGCATTTCGTCTCCATTTTCAGTCCCCCTGATAATGCTCTTAGCTATACGATTAAATGTATTTCTGAATTCCTCAATCTTCTCTATTTCAATTTCAATACCTGCAGCGTGATAATGTCCGCCAAATTGAACCACTGCATTACATTCTTCTGAGGTTTGTTTAATAGCGTCGTAAATATTGAAGTTATTGATACTTCTTGCAGAACCCTTTGCATAGCCATTAAAAGTTGTCAGTATGATTGAAGGACGGTAATACTTTTCCACCATCCTTGATGCTATTATACCAAGTACACCCGGATGCCAATCCGGATTATGCAGCACTATTGCAACATCATCAGCGCTATCGCTGCCAATGGAAATACTCCTGGCAGTCTCATATGAGGTCTGAGCCTGGAGATATATCTCGCTATCAATTTTTTTCCTGTTTGTATTCTCTTTTTCAAGAACACTCATTAACTCTTCGGCTTCTGATGTTGTTTTGCTGGTAAGGAATTTTACTGCCCGTGTAGCATCACCCAGCCTGCCAACTGCATTTATCCTCGGTCCAATGGTGAAAACCACGTTTGAAGTAGTAACATGTTCAAGCTTTAAATTGGAATTCTTGAATATAGTTGCAAAACTTGGCCTGGGGTTACTTAAGATCTGCTTAAAACCGAAACTGATAAGTGTCCTGTTCTCGTCAATAACCGGAACCATATCCGCAGCTGTTGCAACGGCAACAAAATCAAGCAGGTTATACCAAGAATCAAGATTCAGCTTCTGGCAAACTGCCTGTATTAGCTTGAACGCCACACCGGTACCGCAAAGACTCTTAAAAGGATACTGGCAATCCTGCTGCAGCGCATCCAGTATTGCATAAGCATCCGGCAATTCTTCGGGCGGCTGGTGATGATCGCATATTATGAAATCTATACCCAGATTCTTCGCATATGCTACCTTATCAACAGCAGTTATCCCGCAATCAATTGCTACTATCAGCTTTATCCCAAGTTTATTGGCAACATCAATTCCTGTATTAGATAGTCCGTAACCATCTGTAAATCTATCAGGAATAAATACTTCGTTAGGGATATCCAGTTCCCTTAAGAAAGTATGAAACATGGATACTCCTGAGGTTCCATCAACATCGTAATCACCGAATATAAGGATCTTTTCTTTATTGTTTATGACATCAACTATCCTGTTGGATGCTTTTTCCATTCCAAGCATCCGGAACGGATCGTAAAGATTTTTTAAATCATGGACGAAAAACTTTTTCGCATCAGTGCGCAAATGTATTCCCCTATTAACCAAAATAGAGGCTAAGGAAGAGGGTACATTTATCTCCTCAGAAAGATGTTTAACCTTCTTTTCATCTGATACGCATGATATGGTCCATTTCTTCTTAATTGCACTGGACATTCATTATATTTTTTATTTTCAATAGTGCCCGGAGCGAGACTCGAACTCGCACTCCGTAACCGGAACTGCGCCCTGAACACAGCGTGTATACCAATTTCACCATCCGGGCTGAAACATTTTCAAGCAGTTTACTGTGAAAACTAATTAATTTAGTGATTTTTTAAAGAAATCTCAATTAATTAATTACTACTCAAAATTTCTATAATACTAAAAAAAAGAGAGATTTGATAACCTACTATGTTCTGAATACAAAAAAACCGCTCCAAATTAATGAAACGGTTTTCAAAAGAATTATACATTCCGAAACTTTCGGCAAACTTTACTTACTTTACATATACTTATTAATTATACTGATAAAATCCGCTTTGCTTTTAGATCCAATAATAGCTTCTACCACTTTACCGTTCTTATCAATTAAGTATGATTGAGGAACAACATTTTGATTCTGACCTGATGTTGTCATATACTTTGCCACAAGTTCATTTGGTTCGTATAAAACGGTATATGATAATTTATTTGTTTTTAAGAAATTATTCAAAACCTCCTGGTTATCATCAATTGATACCCCGATCATTTTAAAATCTTTATCTTTATAATCCGTTGAGATTTGAGAAAGATCAGGAAGTTCCTTGCGGCATGGCGGGCACCATGTAGCCCAGAAATTTATCAATATTACTTTACCTTTATAGTCCGAAAGTTTTATTTCTTTCCCGTTCTCTTCCCAGGTAAAATCAACCATATCGTTTTTTTTCTCAGCATTGCTTACGCTCTTTACTGCGTAAGATGATGTTGCTGATTGGTTTTGCAGAGTCAACTGGTTATTCTGCTGGTTTTGTTGAGTATTATCTTTCTGCTTATCCTTAATAGTAGTATCCTGCTTTTTTGAACAATCCAGCGATAACAAGGATACAGCAAAAAGTAAAATAATTAGTTTATACATTTATACGATATTTTAAGATTATCTATTAAACCTGGCAAAAGTTGTGTACATTTCAGTCTTAGGCATTGTCGTCATAGAAGCGCATACAACATCTTTCTTGAACCATAAAGTCATAGTACAATTATTTTCATCTACTTCATCACACATATAGAACTTCGCTTTTGTAATTTCATTCTGTACATCTTCAGGCAGATCCAGGTTTTTCTTATGAACCGCATTCACAGGAGTCTGATAAATGTAAATAATATCATTCTGTCCGTTAGTGTAAATCAGGTGTGCCAGCTGCTGACCGTTGTATTCATTACAAACTACTCCGGATAGCTGGTAATCATCAATTTGAGGAACGTAAGCATCAAAATGAGATTTATCTTTAACATACTTTTCAACCTCAGCAGCATTGCTGGATGTTAGTTGCGGTTTAACATCACCCGAAAGGATCTTATGAAAACTGTTAACTGCCTGAACCATAATGCTCTTTTCTGTGCCGGCAAGTATATACGGATTCTTTGCCTTCTTTGGGCCGCCAAAAACAAGTAAGCCGCCAATTACAAATATTGCAACTATCGCAAAAGCAAATCGCGGTATTCCAATAAATTTTTTTGTAACAGCCTCCTTTATAGTTTCCCAAAAAGATGGAAATTCAGAAAGAACAGGCTGACCATTCCGCTTTGCATTTATGACCAGGTTATCAATACACGACACAACTTTATTGTAGGTTGTTTGCGGTACGTCAACTTCGGGAAATCTTGAACTCAAAAATTCTTTTGTAAGAAGTTCGGATTTATATTTGGCATTTAGCTTTGCATCACTCTTAAGCATGCCTTCAATCTGGCTTTTTAGCTCATGATCCGAAATTTGATTATCAATGTATGATGTGATTAATTCATCAATGTTAAAAGAAGTAGTATTCAGACCCATAGGCATAATATTTGATGGTTTTAAAAATTGGTGGTTTCTCCCTTAAAAATACTGTAACGCAAAATTCAAAAATTGATATTAAAATTACACTTGTGATTCTACAGTGTATCCCCTCGACTTTGCATAGTCCTGAAGTTTCTTTTGCAGGATCTTTCTTCCCCTGTGAAGGCGGCTTCTTACTGTCCCGATCGGAACATCAAGAAACTCTGCAATTTCTTCATAACTCAATCCTTCAAGATCACATAATATTACGACAGTCTTATAATCATCCTGAAGCGAGTTTAGAGCACCTGATAACTCGTCATCCAAAAGATTACTGAAGACCTTTTGCTGCAGATCATTAGAATCAACAACATCGTCTCTTATTGAATCGTAAAAGTTTTGAACATCTTCGTAATCAACTTTTGAAGGTTCTTTTTTGTTTTTGCGATACTTGTTGATGTAACAATTCTTCATTATTCTGAACAGCCATGCCTTACAATTAGTTCCTCGCTCGAACTTGTGAAAGAAGCGGAATGCCCTCATATAAGTATCCTGTACCAGGTCATCGGCTTCAAGCTGATCTCCTGCCATGCGCAGCGCGTAATTGTACAATATCTTCATGTGAGGTATCGCTTCTTTTTCAAAATCGCGCTTCCTCGCATCAAGCTCAGCTGCGTTAAGCTCGCTTAACGGATTGTCTTCACTTTCTGTGAAATCTTCTGCCTCAGGCAGTTCTACAGGATCAATTAAATCTTTGTTTTTAATATTGTTATCGATTTTAGAGTTATCTTTTTTCAAAAATTAGTGTTATGTTTAGGTTATATAAATTAATGAAAATATTGCTCTAATTCAAGCAGTCATATTACTATAACTTACTGAAATTAGTTAGGACTTAATATGATAAAAATTTAGATTAATAGGTGTAAATGTTTGTAAACTGCCTATCAGGCGTTAGGCTGAAACAAATTAACATTTCTTGAGTTTAATTCTCAAATAATGCATTTTTCTATGAAAACAACTGCCGGCATTTCCAGATTTGTTTTACTTTCTCTGCTGTTATTATCCGGATGCAGCACAGGTACAGTCTATCGTGCTTTAAAACTTAATAATTCTCCCTCAAAAGTCATGAACCCTGCATTTTTAGATTCAACTTCCTCATTGATTTCTCAAACTGATTTCAATAACCGAATTGAAGAACTAAAGAGGTTACTAAGCAGTGATTTTACAGTAGAGCAGCATTCATACTTCATTATTGTAAGTAACCTGAGTGCTGAAGAAACAGAAAAAGTAACTGCCGGCACAATCGATAAAGCTGTTGATTGTTTTTATAACAATTATTTCGATAGCAGACCAAGTGAGCCGACTACGATTTTTCTCTTCAAGAATGATGAAACATACCGCTGGTGGGCTAAAAAGCTTTATGACGATGACGACTTATCACGCTATGGTTATTACAAACCATTTGCAAAAACTATGCTTATGAATATTAATACCGGTACCGGAACTCTTGTGCATGAAATGACGCATGCACTTGTTAGATATGATTTCCCGGATATCCCCTCATGGTTCAATGAAGGACTAGGCTCACTTTATGAAAGATGTTCATTAAACAACAAGCAGATTCTTGGATACGTCAATTGGCGGCTTCCGGCTTTGCAGGATGCGATTAACGACAAATCATATACTTCACTGGATAAGCTTTTTAAAACAGACTATGATGAATTCTACGGGAACAGAAGCGATGTAAATTATTCTCAGGCACGATACATATGCATGTATTTGCAGGAAGCAGGACTTCTTAAGAACTTCTACAAGCTGTTCCGGGATACCTATGGAGAAGATAATACAGGCAAAACTCAAATTGAAAAAATTACCGGGAAAACACTTAATGAAATTGATCAGGATTACGTTAAATGGGTTTCAGCTCTTAAGTATGAATAATTGGTTATAATACTTAACTTGAATTCCCTTTTCTTTTTTAGGATATTTACCTTTTAGAACTATAATAATTTGTATTGAATAAGATCAGGTTCGGATTAATTGGCTGCGGAAGGATTGCTGTGCGGCATGCCGAGATAATTAAGAAAATTGCTGTTCTTACAGCAGTTTGTGATATAAAAAAAGAACGTGCGATTGAATTTTCGGATAAATTTGAATGCTGCCATTTCCCATCAATTGACCATTTACTGGAGAATAATAGTGACATAGATGTGATTTCCGTTTGTACCCCTAACTCACTTCATGCGGAACATACGATCAGTTCGCTTGTTAAAGGAAAACATGTTTTGTGCGAGAAACCAATGGCGATCAAAGTATCTGACTGCAGAAAGATGATGGTTGAAGCAGATAAGTCCGGTAAACATCTTTTTATTGTGAAACAAAACAGGTTCAATCCGCCTGTTGCAGCCCTAAAAAAAGTTATAGATGATGGTAAACTTGGAAAAATACTTAATGTTGAACTCAACTGCTTTTGGAACAGAAATAATGAATACTACAGGCAATCTGACTGGAAAGGCAAAAAAGAGTTTGACGGCGGAACACTATTTACACAGTTTAGTCATTTTATTGACCTGCTTTACTGGCTGTTGGGAGATATTAAAAAGCTAAATGCATTTGGCAAGAACTTCATTCATGGCGAACTTGTAGAATTTGAAGATACCGGGACTGCAATTGTTGAGTTTACCGGCGGAGCAATTGGAACAATTAATTACACGGTAAACAGCTTCAAGAGTAATATGGAAGGGTCTATTACGGTATTTGGAGAAAAAGGAACTGTTAAGATCGGCGGCCAGTATCTGAATGTTTTAGAATATCAATCAATTGACAATTTTATGATATCCGGACTCCCCGCTTCAAGGCCCGCAAATGATTACGGCTTCTACAAGGGATCTATGAGCAATCATGAAAAAGTTTATGAAAACGTTATTGAAGTTTTAACTATGGGGGGGACTATTGCTGCTAATGCATTTGAGGGGATGAAAACTGTTGAAATTATTGAACGCATATATGAGAGCATGGCTTCTAACAATGAGACATTATAGCCAGGGCTATTGATTGAATTGCCCGCTTATCTTTTCTTTTCCTCTTATGCCAAATCCGGGTGAAATATCTCTAAGAAATTCAAAATACCTCACAAGCTGGTATGTAAGTTTATCGATATTAAAATTCCTGATAAGATCTTCATTAGGTATCGGCATCATCCTCTTACTATTCAATTCGTAATATTCCATGATAAGTTCTGCAATTTCTTCAGGTTCATCAGGCTCACAAATCCTGACGGCATCATAGTCTCTTAAAAGCTGCCTGGAAGCGCCATCGGGAATTGCTGCAAGTATCGGTTTTCTTGCGCCAAAGTATTCGGCAAGCCTGATAGGGGAAACAACCTCATCTCCCGCACCCTCTCCTATCATAAACCAAAGTACATCGCTTGAAAGCATATAACGTATTGCATCCAGATGGCTCAGGTACCCTGGATTTAAGATTGAATCGGAAATATTATATTTTTGGATCAGCTTCAGGTTCTCTCTTGAGAGTCCGCCGATAAAACATGCTTCTATCTTCCCTCTTAACCCGGGATTTTTTTCAAAAACAATTTTGAGCGCTTCAAAGAAATATCTGGGTGTGATAAGATCGAAAAAACCTCCGACATTTGTAAACCTCATCTTGGGTTTTTCAGGCAATTGTGTTTTAGCAGCTTCCTTGTAATCATCTTCATCGTATCCATGGTTGATAATATTTACGTCTTCATGTTTTAAATATTCATATTCTTCTATAAGGTATTCTTTGATCCTGCGGTTTATTGTGATTATTTCATCAGTTACCCGTATAACATCCTGCTCCATTTTCATATTTCTCATCCTGTGAACACCCATTGGGTGGTATGAAGTTGAAGAATGAAGCCATGAATCCTGGTAATCGATAACAAGCGGTATTTTATACTTTTCTTTTAACTCCCCGGCTGCGGCAAATGCAGTAAAAGAGGGGCCGGTAGCATAGATAATTTCAATATTATTCGACTCAATAATTTCGCTTCCCAATTTAACTGCTTTAGATATCCATGACTTGTGTTCATCAGGAAATTTCCTGAATCTTGCAATATTTCGCTTCAATATTCTTGTAGATTCGTTCGGAAGTTCTTTCAGCTTTCGCCCGGTCAATAAGTTATTACTGCTGCCAGGTGTCCGGTAAACTTTAAGTCTCAGCTTTTCGGCTTCCTGTAACAGAAAATTATCCCTGAAAAAATACGTTTTCGGAGTTGAGGTAAGTATAATTGGCTCCCAATCATACCTGTAGAAATATTTTGAGAATTTTAAGGGCCTTAAAACATTGCCTTTTCCGATCGGAGGGAAGTCATATGTAATTACAAGTACTTTCTTCATCTTTGACCTGCAGCTATGTGCGCATAATTCCTTATCATAAAATAATAAGTTCCTTTGGCGCTTTATTGAAGATCAGGCAGCCATTCTTTTGAATGAGTATGTCATCTTCTATTCTAACTCCCCCAACATTTTCAAGGTATGTTCCGGGTTCTATTGTAACAACAGCATTTTCAGGCAGTATCATTTCCATCCTTTGACTCACACTTGGAATTTCATGTACTTCAATTCCAAGCCCGTGACCTAATCCATGCCCGAACTTACCCTCATAACCGCTATCATAAATATATTTTCTGGAAATCATATCCAGTTCTTTGCTAGAAATTCCTGCTTTTGCTGCATCCAGAGCCAATTGCTGAGATTTGAGAACAACTTCATAGACTTTTTTCATTTCTTCAGTTGGATTACCCACAGAAATTGTCCGGGTAATATCCGAACAAAAACCATCATACACGCATCCGAAATCTAGCGTTACCATCTCACCGTTACCGATCACTTTATCAGAAGCCATTCCATGCGGAAGGCACCCTCTCCATCCGCTTGCCACTATTGGATCGAAAGAATCCCTGCTTGCTCCGAATTTTTTATGCCAGTAAGAGATTTCTGCCGAAACATCCATTTCTTTTAAGCCGGGTTTGATGATCTCAAGAAGCTTATTAAAAACCAAATCACTTATATCAGCAGCTTTCTGTATCCTTGCAATTTCATCGGATGTTTTAATCATTGTCAGTCGTTCAATCCTCTCTCCAAGAGGAGTGAATACTACATCCTTTGAAGATACTTTCAGATCATCAAGCTGGTGGACAGTAATATGCGAAGATTCAAATCCAATATTCTTCAATCCTTCAGATTCAAATACCTTCTTTACTTCTTCAGCAGATGCGGCCTTGACAATTATCTCAAAATCTTTTACCTGAGCATGTGATTGTTCTTTATACCTGAAATCTGTAATAAAAATATTCTTGTTGCGTGTGATGATAACATATGCAGATGAACCGGAGAATCCTGTGATATAACGGATATTTGGAATATGTGTTATGTAAACTGCGTCGAGATTCAACTCATCTATGATTTTCCTGATGCTCTCGATTCTGGTCATAAGATACATGATTTGTAAGTTATTATTAAATTAATGACTTGGCCCTACTCAAATAGGTTGTGCAAGCCTTACCTCAAATTGTGAATTTTGGTGAAACTATAAAAATAATTAAAAATTCATAGCTTATCAATTCATTAAGTACCGTCAGATACACAAGCTAAGTACACGACAGTAAATGTACAACTTCATTAAATTCATAAGTGTTAGATATTTCTTTTGCTAAGAGCCTTTTAATAAATGAAGTTAAGTAGTCAAAGCCTACCCTAAAAATGCTTTTTTCTTTTCTCCCATGTGTTGC
>JAIOIK010000068.1 GCA_019912545.1 Ignavibacteria bacterium
AGTTTTGGGCAACTGGAAGCCTAACAAAGGCAAAAGAATGCCTAGAAATACATCGGGTCGCTTTTTCAATAAATTAACTTAATCTTTTTTCGTTCTCAATTTCTTAGTACCCACAAAATATAGGTTTTGAGACAGACTCTAAAGAGCGGGGCTAATTAACATTGGTTGTTTTTGATTCTGCCTTTTCGCGTTTCACGTTTGACGTTTCACATTTCACGTTTACCGTATTTTAACTATTTTAGTATCAATAATTTAAACAATATGAAAACGATTATCCTCTTTCTGCTGATTTTCATTACTACGCTTATTTACTCTCAATCAAAACTTAAACCCGGATTTGACGCAAACGAATATTCTCGTCTTCTTGAAATAACAGACCGGCAGGCGGATTCAACCAGGTACGGCGGCAAATATTACACTCCCTACCCTGCCGGCTATGAAATGGTTTACCGCTCAGATGTTACCGGCATGGATAACCGCTGGGACCTCTGGCTAAGCAGTGATTCAGTTTGCGTAATCAGCATACGCGGAACAACGGTGAGTGAAACTTCATGGCTGGAAGATTTTTACGCGCCAATGGTTAAAGCATCCGGATTCCTTGTTTTCGGTAAAGACAAATTGTTCAGCTACACGCTTGCTTCTGATACCAATGCCGCAGTGCATACAGGATTTTTAATCGGGCTATCGGCAGTCGCCCCGGGTATAGTAGAAAAAATAAATGAATATTATAATAAAGGCATTAAGGATTTTATCTTAATGGGTCACAGCCAGGGGGCGGCGCTCACTTACCTCCTCAGATCATACCTTCACTACCTGCCGGGCGGTACAATTCCGGGTGATGTTACTTTCAAAACATATTGCAGCGCGCCGCCGAAACCGGGGAATTTATTCTATGCGTATGATCATGAGTTCATAACACGCGGCGGGTGGCAGTCAAGCGTATCAAATGTTGTTGACTGGGTTCCGCAAATGCCCATCACTGTACAGACAAAATTTGATTTCAATAAAAATGATCCGTTCACAACGGTTGATTCAACGCTTGCCGCAAATCTGGGGCTGCTTCCCAGAATTGTAATTGGCCTGATACAGAAATCAATGCTCGGCTCGCTTGATGAGGCGCGTGATGTAATGACAAAGTATCTTGGGAAAGATCTCTATAAAATAGTTGAATCAAAAATTCCGGGATTTGTTGAGCCAAGATACTATTCCAGCATGGATTACACGGCGTGCGGTTCACCGGTAATACTTAAACCAAACGCTGCATATTACGAAGCATTCGAAAAAGCTCCGGGGATTGCGGGCTTGTTCACTCACCACATGCCGAATGCATATTATTTCCTGCTGAAGGAAATATATCCGGATAAATAGCTTCACGTTTAAGCAGGCGTTTTAACCGCTACTCCGCGCCAGCGGAGACGGGGTGGACTGAATAATTGATCAACCCTGCTCTTTTTATCATCTACTCCCCTAACCCATATCATTGTTAATCTTCTCCAATTCCTGTTAAATTTGTTAGGATAGCGAGCTTCCGCGCTTTCCCTAAACTAAACAGACAATGAAAAAAAATATAGCAGAAATTGAAGCTTTCATGCAGCTTAAATCATTTGCCCTTATTGGCGCTTCGGCAAAGAACAGCAAGAAGTTCGGCAACTTCATTCTTAAGAAGATGCTCGGTAACGGGCGCACGGTTTACCCAATACACAGAACTGCAAAAGCAATTGACGGCATTAAGTGTTATCCAGATATCAAAAGTCTTCCGGCAAATCCATACGGAGTGGTCGTTGCAGTCCCGCCGCGCGAGACGGTTAAGGTTGTTGCAGAGCTTTACGAAGCCGGAATAAAAAATGTATGGCTGCAGATGGGCGCAGAAAACGACAAGTCAATTGCATATTGCATTACAAAGGGTATGAATGTGATCGCCGGCCAGTGTATAATAATGTTCCTCGAAAGTCCCGGCTTCCCGCATAACCTGCATAAATGGGTGTGGGGAATCGGAGCAGGCAGGTAAGAGTTTTATTGAATTATGTAGTTTATTCTATTCGCGATTTTTTTAGCTCCCCTCCTTAAAAAAGGAGGGGAAAGACCGCCGAAGGCGGACTGTGGTCATATATTATGAGATTATAGATTATTTTCTAAAGCAGCTTCTTATTTTTTCTATGACCTGTTTAGTACACTCAAATACTTCTGCGTTCTCAAACCTTAGTTCGGTTATCCCAAGCGCATTCAAATACTCTGTCCGTTTTTTATCATACTCCGCTCCATCTTCCGTAAAATGCGGTAATCCGTCTAATTCAATTGTTAGATTTTCTTCCGGGCAGTAAAAATCCACAATATATCCGCCGATACTGTGTTGACGCCGGAATTTTCTTTCTTCAAGCTTACTGTTCTTAAGCCTGGTTCATAAAAAAGCTTCGGCTGGGGTTAGCTCGGATCGAAGTTTTCTTCTCCGTTCTTTCAGGATCTCTAAATTGTGCAGTTTATTTTTATGCATGGCTAAAGTTACTTCAGCTCCCCTCCTTTTTTAAGGAGGGGGAGGCAAAACGAACCGGAGGTGAGTTTTGACGGGGTGGTTACATAATTTCTGAATTCCGAAAGTTTTATCAAAAGCATTTAAACCACCTCTCGTCCAGCTGTAAACCGGACTCAGCCCCTCCTTAAAAAAGGAGGGGCGTGTTCATTTCTCTTCCTTTAAAACCTTCTAACTCCTTATCAGCTCCTTCGCACTCTTAATACTTGCATCTGTTACCTTCTCGCCGCTTAAGAGTTTTGCTATTTCAATAACTTTCTCGTTCTTATCAAGCATGCGAATTTTTGTGATCGTGTTTTCGTTCTCTTCGGCCTTTTCAACAAGCAGGTGCTCGTCTGCAAGTGCGGCTATCTGCGCCAGGTGAGTAATCGCGATTACCTGGTGATATGAAGAAAGATTTTTCATAACGCGACCAACCTTCTGCGCTATGCGCCCGCTGATACCGGTATCAATTTCATCGAATACAAGTATATCAACCATGTCTGCATCGGCCAGCACGCTTTTAACAGCAAGCATTATTCTTGATACCTCGCCGCCCGATGCAGTCTTGCGAAGCGACGAGAATTCATCACCCTTGTTTATCTTTACCATAAATTCAATATCATCAATCCCATTATGGGTAAGACGGGCTTTACTTCCCTCCGGCGCTTTTTGCCGTCCCGCGCCTCCGCTTGGCGGGATCAAAAGTAAATTAAAGGGTGGGGCGCTGACCTTAAACTCAGCATTCTCAAACCCAACTTCTTTTAATATCTTTTCAACCTCTGCCTCAAGCATCTTCGCGCCGGCTTTCCGTAATTTCGAAAGCTCCCCTGCTTTTTTATATAGCGTTTCGCTGAGTTCTCCAATATTCTTTTCCATAGCGGCGATCTTTTCATCGAAGTTATCAACAAGCCCAAGGTCACGTTCTAATTCTTCTTTAACTTTGATGGCCTCACCAATCGAACCGCCGTATTTTTTCTTTATGAACTGCAGCTTATACAAGCGCTCGCGGATTTCTTCAACCCTCGCGGGGTCAAATGAAATATTTTCCATTAATTGCTGCAGAAGGCGGCTTGCTTCGTTTAGTGTTGCAGCGGATTCACTTACATCGTCAAGAATTTTTTCGATTTCAGTATTAAATCCGCTCAGTTTTGTTAGTTCTTTTTCAACTAGCTTAATGCGCTCGGTAACCGATCCGGAATCCTCATATAAATTCAAGTACGCCGATTGTAACCCCTGCTGAATACCCTCAATATTTTCCCCCGTCTTAAGCTCATTTTCAAGATGCTCGTCTTCATTGGGTTTTGGGTCAACTTCTACTATCTCCTTTAACTGAAATTCAATAAATCCGCGTTTATTATCAAGCTCAACTTTGCGGTTTTTTATATCATCATATTCCGCTGTTAGCTTCTGCAGCTCTGAATATCCCTCTTTATAACTTTCCAACTTATCCTTGAACTTTTTTCCCTCTTTCTTTGCCAGGAATGAATCCAACAGTTCAATATGTACCTCCTTTTTTAATAATGACTGGTGTTCATTCTGCGAGTGAATATCAATTATTACTTCTCCAATTTCTTTCAGCTCATTTGTCCCAACGGGAGAATCATTTATAAAACACCTGCTGTAAGCCTTGGAATAAAGTTCTCTCCTTAATATAATTGTATTAAAACTACTCCCCGCTTCCTTCGGCGCCTTTTGCCGTCCCGCGTTTTCACTCTGCGGGATTTGCATCGAAGCAACTGGTGAGGTTTCAATCTGCTCAATTTCCTTATCACTTAATATATTGTAAATAATTTCCCTGTTATCTCCTGATATTTTTACAAACCCTTCAATTATCATTTTCTCCTTATTTTTGCTGATAATTGAATAATCTGCCCGCCCGCCAAGCAATAAATTCAGCGCATTTATGAGTATAGATTTACCGGCGCCTGTCTCTCCGGTTATAATATTAAATCCCACCGAAAGATCAATTTCAATGTTCTTTAAAAGCAGGTAATTTTTTATTATAAGTTTTTCTAACATTCTTTAAAAATCACATTTTTGGGTTGTAGGTCAAAGGCATACCTTTGACTAATAACTCGATCTTTTATTTTAAGTCAAACGCGTGCGTTTGACCTACCTATATTAAACAATATAAATTCACCATCTCACTATTTCTATATCTCACCACTTGTTGTATTACTATACTTATTCTTTATTATATAAAAAAGAAAAGTAGTTGTAGTAGTCTTGTCAATAAGTATGAATTTAGCGGTTTATCTTTAAATTTAGAATGAAATAATTATAAACAGCCTGTTTAATTGTTATAAACTATGTTAATAAGCCCTGCATTTGTTAACAATTAAGTATATATTTTTTTAAAAAAGAAAAGCTATCCGTTTTAATGTGGATAGCTTGGACTAAAACTTTGTTTTATTAACAGTTTTATGTTAACAGCATCTCCTTAATTTGCTCGAGTTTATCCCTGAAGCCGGAATCCTTGTTAATAACTTCTTCAATACATTTGCAGGCGTGGATAACCGTTGCGTGATTCCTGCCGCCGAAATGCGAGCCGATAGTCTGCAGCGATGATGAAGTAAGTTCCTTACTCAAGAACATAGCCGTGTGGCGCGCGTGAACAATCTCCTGCTGTTTTGATTTGAGTCTTAGTAATGATTCATCAATACCAAAGTATTTTGAGACCGTTGCAATTATTGTACTGATATCAATATTCTGTTTCCGGTTTTTTATCCCGCCAAACTTAAGGACGCTGCGCTTAGCCATATCAATATTAACAGGGCACCTTGTTATCTCTGCGTCAAAGATTAGACTTTTCAGGCAGCCTTCGAGCGAGCGAATGTTATCTTTGATATTCAGCGCGATGAATTCCAGTACCTCGTACGGAACAGGGAAGCCGTCCTTTTCGCTTTTCTTGTTTAAAATAGCAATCCTTGTTTCAAGGTCCGGTGCCTGGATATCAACCGTCAAGCCCCACTGGAAGCGGGTTATCAGGCGTTCTTCAAGGCCTTCAAGCTGGTGCGGCGGCTTATCGCAAGAAAGCACGATCTGCTTTTTCACCTGGTAAAGTGAGTTGAATATCTGGAAGAAAGAATCCTGTGTGCTCTCCTTGCCTTCTAAGAACTGAATATCATCGACTATGAGCATATCAAGCGACTTGAAATGACGCTCAAACTCATGCGCCTTGTTCATGCGGATGCTCTGTACAAAATTCGTTGTAAACTCCGGTCCGGAGATATACATGATCTTCATTCCGTGGTTAGAGCTTTTTATGTGGTTTCCGATAGCCTGCATCAAATGCGTTTTGCCAAGGCCAACGCCGCCATAAAGCATTAAAGGATTGTATTGAGCACCGGGCCTATTTGCAATTGATATTGCTGCAGCCGTTGCAAATTCGTTATTCTTTCCCTTTACAAAATTATCAAATGTGTACTCGGGATTCAGAAAACATCTCTGCTCCGGATCTTCGGTCTGTGCGTTATTTGTGTTTAAGTGGTTATATGCGCTTTCAATTGCATTGGGATTTACGCCCGGAGTAACGCTTCTGAGCGTTATGGTCGGATTCATGTGTGAAGCAGGGGAGTCATACAGCACCGGCTCCTGTGAAAACGAAATGCGGGTATCAATTTCATAAATGATTCTGCCGTCTTCACCGAGTATTGAGCGCACCGCCTTTGTGACGATATCGCCGAAGCGGGAGATTATCATTTCATAATAATCCTGGCTTGGCACAACTATAACAAGAGTATTTTCTTTAAATGCTTTGGGTTTGATGGGCTTGAACCAGGTGTTGAGTTTCAGATCTGAAACGTTGAGCTTAACGATTTCCATGAAGCGCGTCCACATTTCAAATGCTTCCTGTGAAGTTTCACTTTGGTGGGTTAACAGATTCTCTGAATTTATGTTAGGATCGTAGCCGTTCAATTTCGTTTTTGTTAAGTAGCTATTTTAAATGAGTAAATGGCGTTAGTTTAATATTAAGATTAGAAGAACGCTTTAAATATATAAATACTTCAATATCTCAAAAGTAATTAACAACTGATTAAAATCTTAAAAGCTTGTTTATTTAAAGTTTAATTAGGCTTTTTAGGGGTTGTTAACAAAATTTTGTTAATAACTTTCCGGCGCCTTTTCCGTGGGAGGTGTAAGACCTCAACATGGCTTAACAGGATATGAACACTTATTCACAACTTGTTAACAATAAAAATCTCTGACTCACCTTGCATAATAACAAAAAAATGGTTGTATGTCAATTGAATTTCCTGAAATACCCCGTGACGGTTAATCTAAACTCATGCATTCATTAATATCGCTTCTCAAAGCGCTAACCATGCCGGTGATAAAATGAGATTGTATGTCAAAGGTGCGCCTTTGACTTCGTGAGGTTTTTGTGCAGAGTCAAACGCATGCCTTTGACCCTGCTTCTGGTCTGCCTGCTGGTGTGGTTGACGAGGAAGTTGGTTGAATTGTCTCCCCCTGTCAAGGAGCAGTCCCGGCTTTAGCCGGGGAGGGGGTCTTGTGCTGCTGGATTGCTCACCTGCTTCATTCTTGTCTTTTGTAAAGCTGCTTCCCGAGGGGAAACGAATCAACACGATTTCGAGATTCGTGAAAATTCCTGCCTGCGCCGGTGCTGCGGCAGGCAGATGTGTAATTAGTGGCCGAAGCTTTTTTCCAGCCTTGCAATATCACATACTTTCCGGCACACGTTCGGGTAATAAATTCGCCTGGCAGACCAACAGCGCTCCCTCGCCAACCATACCCTTAGCGCCGGTTAAGATAATTTTTAATCCCATTTTACAAAAATATGTTTATGCGGTTTGATATAATACGGAAACGTTTCTCACAATAACCCAAAATGCCGCATCTTAGCAAATTGATATATCAATTATTGAGTTGTTAATCCCTCTGCGTACCCTCTGTGCGCTCTGTGGTTAATACTGTTGCTTCTTTTCGTATTAGCCCAAATTGTTCCTGATGCGTAATCTACCCGCCCCGTCTTTGCCTTCGACAAAGCCACCCCTGCCTGCAGCAGGCAGGCCTCCGTTGGAGGGGAATTGATATAATTTATTAGTGAAATTCCTGCCTGCGCCGGAGCTACGGCAGGCAGGCGTGTAATTCGTGGCGATGGCTTATCGCTCAAAACCCTTCTTCATTGTTACCAAAATCATTATTGGGTATCTTTGGCCTACAATTTATGAACACAACGATCTTCGCTCCCGCAACACTTGTAGGCAGCTCCGGAATTACGGTTATCAGAATAAGCGGCGATGAAACATTCTGCATGCTTGCTAAGATATTTTCAAAAAGCGCAGAGAGATTTGAACCGGTTGATCCCGAGAAGTTAAGTTCTCACACAGCTTATCACGGATATGTTTTTCATGACGAAAGCATAGTAGATGAAGCAGTGGTTACTGTCTTCAGGTCTCCCAACTCATATACCGGAGAGGATGTGGCGGAAATATCTACTCACGGCGGAAGTTTTATATATCGTAAAATCAGCAATTTATTGTGTAGTAGCGGGTGTATACATGCTGAGCCCGGAGAGTTCACAAAGCGGGCATACTTTAACGGGAAAATGGATCTTGCACAGGCCGAAGCCGTTGCAGATCTTGTTAAAGCAAAAACCGACCAGGCAAACGATCTTGCGTTGAGGCAGCTCACAGGAAAATTTTCAGGCAGAATAAAATCACTCCGCGAAGAGCTGATAAATTACTGCTCACTCTTAGAGCTTGAACTCGATTTCTCCGAAGAGGGAATAGACCTTGTTTCGAAAGAGGACCTTCTTGCTAAAATCGACAAACTAATTGAAAAATTTAAAGATTTAACCCGAACTTATGAAAGTGGCAAAATTATCTTGAATGGTGTCAATTTGGCAATTATAGGCAAGCCAAATGTTGGTAAGTCAAGTATTTTCAATTATTTCTTAAGAGAAAGCCGTGCGATTGTCAGCGAGATCCCTGGAACCACAAGAGATTACCTGCAGGAACCACTTATTATGGACGGAATTCAATATAATCTAATTGATACTGCCGGAATACGCATTACAGAAGATGTTATCGAAAAAGAGGGGGTTAGGAGATCAAAGCTTAAAATTGAGGAATCGGACCTGGTTCTTGAGGTTATTGATTTGACGAATCCGGACCCCAATGCAGATAATGATGTTAAAGAAGTTTCACGTGAAAAAGTAATTAAAGTTTATAATAAGGTTGATATAGCTCCCGGCGGTAAAGAGAGAAGTGATGGAATCTCCATATCTGCAATTACCGGAGTGGGTATGGATAAGCTTCATAAAGCAATTAATGAAAAGGCAAAGTTTCTTGTTATGGGAAGCGAGTCTTCCGACATCATAATTGCTAATGAGAGGCACCGGGACTGTCTGTTGAAATCTTGTGAATATCTTACAAATGCCAGGAATCAAATCTTAACCGGAGGCGGTAACGAGTTGATATCTTTCGAGATTAGAGCAGCCATGGACTCGATTTCCGAAATCATAGGCAAGACGGCCAATGTTGATATCTTAAATAACATATTCACAAAATTCTGTATAGGGAAGTAAGAAATATGACGATTTTGGCATTTTTTGTGTTTCCCGTGAAACAATAATCAACGTGTATGAGAAATTTCTTCATTATTTCGGTCTTTTTGCTCATTTTTTCCTCTTGCAGCGAGGAGTTTGTTATCGTTGATGTCTCTAAATTTAATAAGGAAATTGAAGGTAAAACGGATATTTTAGGACCCGAGGAGATAATAATCTTGTACTATAATTATCCTCCAAATGAGTCCAAGCCACCCCTTGAGATAATTGTTGATAGTCTCGGGGGAAACAATTTCAAAGTTACGCTGATTAGCAGCAAGCTTCCGGATGATTCGCAGGAAGCGGAGAAGATAGTAATGACTCTTACCCGTAACGGAGAAATGTGGAAAGTACTGGACATTAAGAAGAATTGGAGATGTTACAGGGGCAGGGGACATACTGGTTGGGGAATTGATCCCTGTGAATAGTGCCCGTGTTTCACGTGAAACAACAAATTGTTATCACTCCTCTTGTTCCCCTCCTTTTTTAAGGAGGGGTGGCTCAAGCGAAGTTTAGACGGGGTGGTCAGTTTGGCGTGCCTGCTAAACAGTTCAAACCACAAAAAATAACAATTGAAAATATAAGCATTGTCATCACACAATAAATACTACGATATCATAGTCATCGGTGCGGGGCACGCCGGAATTGAAGCTGCCTGGACATCTTCGCGCATGGGCTGTTCTGTGGGAATAATCACTATGGATCTCGACGCGATTGGCAGAATGTCGTGCAATCCCGCAATTGGCGGCTCTGCAAAGGGTCACTTAGTTAAGGAAATTGATGCGCTTGGAGGTGTCATGGGACGGATTGCAGATGATTCGGGTATCCAGTTCAAGCTGCTAAACCGCTCAAAAGGACCCGCAATATGGTCACCCCGAAGTCAAAATGACCGCGATCTTTATTCTAAAATTGCAAAGGAATACATCCAAAGTTGTCCCAACATTACAATGATACAAGATACTGTCGATGAACTTGCACGTGATGAAAACGGGAAGATCTCCGGAGTTAAAACTTCTCTCGGCTATAATATCGATTGCAAAGCTGTCATCATCACAAGCGGTACATTCCTAAACGCAATTATGCACACTGGTCACAGCCAGGCCGAAGGCGGAAGGTTTGGCGAAAAATCTGCCAAAGGACTCTCTAATTATCTGTTAAATCAAGGTTTTATAACGGCTAGACTCAAAACCGGAACACCACCCAGACTCCAGCTTGATACAATTGATTTCTCTGTTTGCTCAGAACAGCCGGGAGATACAAACCCTGAACCTTTCTCTGTTTTCTCAAATGGTAGTTTTCCAAAGCTCAAACAGATATCATGCTACTTAACTTATACTAACGCAGAAACCCATAACATACTTCGCACCGGATTTGATGACTCGCCAATGTTTATGGGCAGAATTACCGGGGCGGGTCCGCGTTACTGTCCATCCATAGAAGACAAAATTTACCGCTTTGCCGATAAAGGGCGCCACCAGATATTTTTAGAACCCGAGGGAATTGAGTCCAACATAGTTTACATGAACGGATTCTCATCAAGTTTGCCCGAAGATATTCAATTCCGAGCACTCAAAACAATTCCCGGACTGGAAAACGCGAAGATGCTCCGTGCCGGGTATGCAGTTGAGTATGATTTCCTGCCAACGCACCAAACAAAGCTCACACTTGAAACTAAGCTCATCGAAGGACTTTATGTGGCAGGGCAGATAAACGGAACATCCGGCTATGAAGAAGCCGCAGCGCAGGGACTCATAGCCGGCATAAATGCCGCGCTTAAGATAAAAGGAAAAGAACCGTTTATCCTGAAGCGCAGTGAAGCATATATCGGCGTTCTGATAGACGACCTGATCAACAAAGTAATTGATGAACCTTACCGCATCTTTACCTCATGCGCCGAGTACCGGCTTATACTCAGGCAGGATAACGCAGACCTAAGACTTATGAAATACGGCAATAAATTCGGACTGCTCCCATGCGATATATACGAAAAGATGCTCGATAAAGCCGAGCTTATTAAAGAGGGGATTAAGTATTTTAAATCAAATTATGTTTCCCCGGGAGATATTAACGAATATCTGGAATCGGCAAACTCAGCACCAGTAAAGCAATCAGACTCACTTTCACAGATTATCAAGCGTAACGAAACAGAACTAAGCGACCTGCTGAAGATAAAATATTTTTCGGGCAATCCGTTAATAGAAAATATTCTGAGTGATCCATCGGCACTGAACCAGATATCAATTGAGCTTCATTATGAAGGCTACATCCAACGACAGGCAGAACAGGCAGAGAGTTTTGAGAAGACTGAATCAATTGAGCTTCCTGAAGATTTTGACTATGCTAAGATAAAATCACTCTCCACCGAAGGCCGCGAAAAGCTTGCGAAGATCCGCCCTCACTCCATCGGCCAGGCATCACGCATCGGGGGAGTGTCACCTTCGGATATATCTATATTAACAATATATATAAAAGGGTAAAAAAAGTTGGATCGTTCGGGGGAACGATCCCTACGAAATAAATGATTGGTAGTAGGGCGCGTTTCCCGAACACGCCGATGCGGATGAAAAAGACATGCAAACACGGAAACAAATACACCTCAAAGAATTCGAATATGGTGCTGGATATATTTATTTCCTGACCTTATGTACTCATGATAAAGCGGAGTACTTCGCCGACAGCAAAATTGCGGGAATAGTAATGAATGAATTTGAGTATAGAATACAGAAAAATGAGATTCGGATCCTATGTTATTGTATTATGCCTGATCATTTACATGTCTTGTTGAGATTACAGGAGGAGTACGGAAAATCATTAAGAAATTTTGTTTCTGCCTTTAAAAGATTTATTATTAAAGAAGTAAAAAAAATATACACAATTGAAAAGTTCTGGCAAATCAATTTTTATGAACACGTAATCAGGAAAGAAGAATCTTTACAGAATATCGCAGATTATATCCTGCACAATCCCGCGAGAAAAGGTATTGTTAAAAACTGGGAAGCTTACCCATATTCTAAACTTTACTTGTAAGGCTTTACCTGTAGGGCGTGTTCGCCGAACACGCCGAATAAACACCGGATCGTTCGGGAAACGATCCCGA
Source organism: Ignavibacteria bacterium (assembly GCA_019912545.1). GTDB lineage: Bacteria > Bacteroidota > Ignavibacteria > Tepidaquicellales > OLB5 > OLB5. The sequence continues at coordinate 12,175 of JAIOIK010000068.1, forward strand.
CGAAAAAAAGGCAACAGGGCGTGTTGCCGAACACACTGAATAAGCACCGGATCGTTCGGGGAACGATCCCTACGAATACAATACAAAATCATGAACAAAACCCAAAACTGGCAACTGGTAGTTAAAGAGCAGGAATTCAATGACCTGTTAATGGAGTGGAACGCGAAGATCAATCTTGTTTCACGAAAGAAGAACAACGTGTTTGACCTGATTGAAGACAGCAAGCTATTCTTCGAGGTAATTGAACCCACCCCTGGCATAAAAATACTTGATCTCGGTACCGGCGGGGGATTCCCGGGTATCGTTATTGCCATCAACTACCCGCAGGCAGAGCTTGTTCTGATCGACTCAATCCATAAGAAAATTAAAGTAGTAAGCGATATTATTGAAAGAATGAATATCCAAAACGCACGGGCAATATGCATCCGCGCCGAAGATATTGCCTCAACAAAATTTGAAAACGGCAAGTACCTGAAGTATTTTGATTATGTCGTTTCCCGCTCAGTTGCCGTGCTGCAGGATCTTTGCTGTTGGTCTAAACCCCTGCTAAAAAACGGGGGAAAACTTGTAACCGTTAAAGGCGGCGATATATCGGGGGAGATACATAAAACAAGAAAACTACATTATGTAAAGAATATTTTTACAAGGGAAATTGACGATAGAAAATTAGTTGTTGCGGAATTTTCACGGCCACAACCGCAGATTAAAACTACTCCCGGCCAAGACCCAGGCTAAGCAAATTCACAAACAACCTGTAAGCTCCTCCAACACCGGCCGGCAGCTCCCTGAAGAACGCAACACCGGAATAAACAAAATATCCCTTGCCGTACTTTGCAGCTATCAGGCTGCCGTCAAGCGGACCCTCACCCGCATCATTCATAGAAAGTATTTTTTCGTAATGCGGATCAATATCACCCGCAAAGTATGTGCCGCGCTCCTGTATCCATCCCACAAAATCAGCCGGGGTGATCCTATTCGGAATGTTTAACACTTCGCTATTTGGATCAATAAAACGAACCTCTGCATTTTCATCCGTCACGCGGCTTGATGTTATGGTAAACGGGTAAGGTCCGATCTTAACGCTTGCGGTAAACGGAGTGTTGTATTGTACTATTAAATTTCCGCCGCCATTAATGTAATCCATTAGTTTTTGATGATGTACCTGCAGCCTCGGGTTTACGTTGAACGCCCTCACTCCGCATACAATTGCATCAAATTTATCCAGGCTGCCCCCAGAAAGCATTTCATCGGTCATTGTTGTTACATCATAACCAACTTGCTTAAGACTTGCGGGAATTTCATCACCTGCACCGGGAATGTAGCCTATATTTGTTCCCGCTGTTTTCAGGTCAACATTTACAAGCTTTACCTCTGCCTCACTTAGCATAAATTGCGCGGGAATGTGATCATACTCAACCCTTCGAATACTCTTTGAGTATTCTTTATCCCGTGTAAGCACCCGGAAACTCAGCAAACCGCTCTGCTTATTGCCATAACATTTAACAGTTGCATGAATTAAGATTTCATCACCTTTATTTGTGAGGAAAAATAGCGAGTCCTTTATCTTTACCGACCAGCCGTCAATAGCGGTTGCGGTTAAAACTCCCCGAATACCCGGTTCATTTGCTATGATGCGGATAGCTATATTGCGCGGCTCTTCACCGGCAAAAACCATGTTTTTTTCTGCGGGATTTACATTTACTATCGGCAGTATTTCTAGTGGACGATGAACTTCGCCCCTCACCGGATCAGTATACTTAAATTCTACGGGTATAATTACTGCAAGCACTTGCCCCGCGATTTCAAGATCAGCCCTTGCATAAACAAGCGCTCCGCTTTCAGGCTGACCGGTTTGAAGAAGATCATTTATTACGAACTCTCCCTTTGTATTTCGCTTACTTTTCAGCCAATACGGATCGGAATACTCAATTTTTGGATGAACCGTATATTCATGTATAAAAGTATATAGGGTATTTCTATTCATTGATATATCAATTACCGAGTCATCCTGCGGGAAAAAATAGATCTTCTGAAGCTCCACACCTTCAGCCAGACGGCTTAACGCCTGAAGGGTTATTGTAATTTTTCCGCCCGGCGTTGTGGAGTATTCCGATGACGACGCTTCAAGGAATATACCCGCACAGGCAAGCATCAGCTTCTTGGTTTCCTCAAGTTTACGCTGTTTCAGGTAAGCAATATCTATGCTGCCCTCGGGCAATTCCCGCAACATTCTATAAATAGACGCGAGTGCAGACAGTGAGTTTTCCGGTTTGGTCAGATCATACTTATTTATCATTTCTTTAATTGCTGCATCAACAGTGCTGCCACCCGGCACCCTAACCCACGAAAGATCAATATCTCCAAACAGGTCACTGCTTCCCGGCGCAGGATCGCCTTTCAAATACTTGAAGTATTCCATATTGCTTCCTCGTAAGGGTGGAGTCCCCATGCCCTGGCACTTATGCATTGAGCGGCTTAAGGCCGAGATCGCGCCATAGGATTTTCCAAGCAGGGTGTTAAACCCGCCATCATCAAAAGAAATTTCTCCTTCTGCCACAGAATTGTTGCCGATTGCAAATGAATTCCAATATAACCTTTTTGCCTGCCAAGTGGACGTGTACTGAAGCTGCTCTGTAAATCGCGTTGGATCAGCCGCCGCATCAAATGCTTCAATTGCAAGTATTGCCGAAGCAGTGTGATGTCCGTGCCCGCCTTCGCCTGTTGAAGGGAATCTGGTTATTATTACATCCGGGCGGAATGTCCTTATCACCCAAACAATATCGGCCAGGATGCTGTCTTTATTCCAAATACTAAAAGTCTCTTCAGGATTTTTCGAATAGCCGAAATCATAAGCGCGGGAAAAAAATTGTTCGGCGCCGTCAATTTTCCTTGCAGCAAGAAGCTCCTGTGTCCTTAGCAGCCCTAGCGGCTCGCCCTGCTCTTTGCCAATTAAATTCTGCCCCCCGTCACCTCTTGTCAACGATAGATATCCAACCCGCAGTTTTTTTTCGCTTACCAGATACGCCAGCAAATTCGTATTCTCATCATCCGGGTGTGCCGCAATATATAACACCGAACCCGTATTGCCGAGCCTCTCCATATTAAGCAGTATCTCGGCAGAATTTAACTGCCCATTACCACCGGCATATAAATGCAGTATGCCAAAGCTAAACGCTAAGAATATTACAACAGTTTTAATTGCAGAATCTATTTTCTTCATGTAATTTGATTTGTTGCAAAGTATTTTCTTCGCTTCACGTAGGTCAAACGCATGCGTTTGACTTCATTGATTTGTTTACACAATCCCTGCAACATCTTTGATACTCTTTAAAATATAATCCGGCTTCAGCGCCTCAAGTCCCGCCCTGCTTTGAGTTCCGGTAAGCACTGCAGCAGTCTTTACCCCCGCATTTTTGCCTTCCAGAACATCAGAAGCAGTATCGCCGACTTTCAATACGCGGTTCTTATCCTTAACGCCAAGCTTTTGCATGGCGTCTTTTATCATAACGGGATCAGGCCTTCCTGCACCAAGTGTCTCGGAACTGCCGGCATAGTCAAACACTCCGTGGCCCCATCCAAGCTCATTTAGTAATAGAATACAAAAATCTTCCGGAAGCCCGCTGCCTATGGCAGTCTTTATTCCCGAAGATCTTAATAAACGGAAAGTTTCTTCGGCGCCATCCATCGGTGAAAAATTCTTTATCTTCTCCTTGAGCAGCCGGTTAAATTCAAGGTTCATAGTCTCAGTCATTTCAGGCGAAAGATTATTTTCTATCAGAAGGTTTCTTATGGCTTCAATTTTATTTTTGCCGCGGTGAGGATTGATCTCTTCCCGTGTAAGAGCGAGCCCATGCGGAACAAATATCTCAGCAAAACACTCTATCACCGCCGAGCTTCCGCTTCCGGAATCTTCTACAGTCGTGCCAACCAGATCGAACAGCATCAGGTCAAAATTGCTTTTTGTCATTTATTAATTTATCAATAAAGGAAATCGGTTTAAAGGCGTAATGCAGTCACCATACAGTATTCCTCTCAAGCTCGGAGTTAGCCGAGCGCAGTCCCGCTAACGGCCGGATTAGAGGTACGATTTTAGACGGGAGACGGGTTTGAGTTCAACATATTTTAGTCGTGTCGGGTCCTCAGACCCGACACAAAAAAACTCATTTCACTGTGGCGGTGGATTTGAATTTAAAATATTCTCTCCGCCAGGCTGCACAGTATTAATATCGTCGGATTGCTGTGATAGATTCTTCTGCTGAATTTCATTCGGCATTTCTGTGGCAGGCTCTTTTGGCTTTTCTTTTTTCTTTGCCTCGGCAAGCATGCTGAACTCTCTGGCATACTGCACTACACCGGAAATTCCTTTCAGCCCCCCGCCCTTGAGTTCTAATATGAAAAAGTATTCTTCAGCACCGGGAAAAGTCGAGCGGATATTCCTTTCTGATGCAGGTTTGAACCCGAACCGGGGATAATATTCTTTATGCCCAAGCACAACTGCGGAATTGAATGCAAGCTCCCTGCCGCGCTCAAGGCCCTCTTCAACAAGTTTAATGCCGATGCCATGCCTTTGATGCTCAGGGTGAACCGCCATTGGGCCAAGTGCAATGCATGCCTGGCGCTTACCGGCTTTATTGACAATAAACGCCTTTGTGAAAATTGCATGGCCTATGACTTTATCTTCTTTTATTGCAACAAGAGAGAGCCCCTTTATATATGATTTGCCTTTTCTGAGAGAGTCAACAAGTTTTGCTTCGTCTTCTTGACCAAATGCCAGAAGGTTTATTTCGTGAATTGCGGCCAGATCCGCCTCACGTTCGCCGCGTATTAGAAGTTCTTTTTCCGAAGATTTCATTTATATATAAAAATTATTATAAGCTCATCTTAATAGAAAATTTTTCGTGTCAATTTCCACGAAGAGATAATGTAATAATAAAAATAATTAAGTCTTATTAAAAGGCTGAGACATTTACCGCAGTACTTTGACCATTAAGGCATTTATAAACACGACATTCATTCCCTTTGCCTTGTCGGTCAGGTCGCGCACATGTATATATCCGTTTTTGAGAAAAAACCCTTTTGCAGTTCTGCTTACGTGTGAGAATATCTCGCGGTTTTTCTGATCAATAGCTTTGCTCTCAACTTCTGCCAGTAACGCACTGGCCACTCCTTCGCGCTGATGGTCTTTATGTACATACATAAAATCCAGGTAACCATTCTCTGCAATTGAGGAAAATCCGGTTATTCCTTCTTCTCCGGCAGATTCAGCCACAATAAAATGCTGCTCTTTGATGTGCCGCTTCCATGCCGATTCCATTCCAGTTGTATCGCTCCACACCGCTATTTGTTCGGGGGTGTAAACCCTTGAATTAACCTCCCTGATTGTATCGCGAAAAAGACTCATTATTGCCGGAATATCGCCGTTATCTGCCTCGCGGAGTTTGATCATTACATTAACGCGGCCCCAAAAATTTATCACCATTAAAATGAATCATATGATCGGGTTCTTCGGATATCCAAACCTCTGTTTCCCATGCGATAAATTTTGTGTGCCTCTTGAACTCTGAGAAATCCGGGAAAGCGGTTACGTAAACCCTCCCAACGCTACATTTACTAAGTAATTTTTCCAATTCGTTTATTCTTTTTTGTGTAACTGGACCGTGAGAAGTGACCGCCTCTATAAGAAACAACCAATTATTTTTTTCATCGTAGATCACAATATCCGGAAGCTTGCTGTGTTGATTGATAGGAATATTCAATTCTTTTAAAAGCTGTTCTTCAATGTAAAGATTTTTATCAGCGGTATCGCCCAGATACAATAAAACCCCAACCCGCACAAACCTTGGGGCAAAATCCTTTATGATTGAAGTCTGTAATAGGTTATGCTTACCTGGCGACAATCTTAATATTTTTTCCTTATTAATTCGCAGCGGTATTTTCTCTAAGTCCCTTACTTTGTTATATGCGTCAGTTAGCTTCTTATTGTTTTTGATAAATGACCGAAGCTCATTTTCCCACTCTTTTGTTTTGTATTTTTTAACCAACCTCAGTGTTTGAACGTTAATTGCATAGTGCGCATTTGGACTATTAACTGGCAAGTCAGGTTTATCAGGATTGTAATCTACAATGCCCGCCTGTTCAAATTGATGCAAAACCTGCCTCCTGAAAGTTTCCCTCGTATTCGCAGCATATACTTTCTTATAGTTAGTTGATATAAAACTCATGATACCTTTTGATACTCCCAGGCTGATTCTTCTTGCGTCTGCCCAGTTGTCTGTTTTTTTTATATTACATAAGGCCAAAAATGTCAAAGCAGACATTTCATTTTGTTGGTGAATCGGCAAACCTATTTTACTTAAGATGTCCCGCGCTTCTTTTATCTTACTCAAACCATTATGCTTTCAATTTCAAAAAAGTTATTTATGTACCGATTAATATTTTTCATTGTTAAATCATTGGAGTAAATGATTTCGTCCCCAATTTCTCTAATAACGTCAATGCTTGGCATTTTCATTTCGCGTATTTCGGTCGCGCTAACATTGACGTTGCCATTAAAAATCTGGAAATAAGTATCAAATAATTCGCTATTTAGCAGTGCAGAAATTCCCATTACTTCGTTGTTTTCTAATTCACCGTTAATTTTATAGATATAATTTAATTTATTTTCTATGCCAATATAGCCGCTACCCTCCGCAAGTGGAAAATATGGAGCTGCTATAAGCCTGCTTTTATCATCCTTCGTGCTGAATCTTCTCAGGAAGACATAATTTTTACTACGCACTAATAATGGCAGACTTTCTGGTACTACTTTTATATATTGCTCTTTATTTTTGTATTCAAGTGGCCAGGAAATATGCATTTTGGTTACATTGTGGAGCCAATACAGAGGCACCAAATTATCAATCCCATTTTCAGATTTTTCGGAAATGTACAGCCCGGCCCTGTGTGACACAACCGGACCCGTCGAGATTTGAATGCTATAATCTATTAATTTATTATTCCAATTTGATGTCAATTCTAAAATCGAAATTTCTTTTTCATTAATTGGAAGATGCAGCATCTTTTCTCGGGAATCTAAGTCAACGAGACTTTTAGCGGGCAAACAATGTCGAATAGAATTGTTGATGTCTTTAATTCCATTAGATGAAGAAACAATTATTTCGCTTCCCGGTAGTATCTTCTCTTTTAAGGCCGAAATGATTACGGTTTCCTGTAATACTTTATCGCGATCAAAAGTACTTGTTCTTGAGCCAAATAAATGAATGTTCTTCACCTGAATCAATGAAAAAAAATGCTGACGGAATGCCCTAAAATAATTACCAGAAGCAAAACTTCTTGGCGTTATGAAAATAATTTGTCCCTCATCTAGAAGTAGGTTTATGCTAAGCCCAATAAATATTGAGTAAATGTTTGCGTGTCCACTTACAAGTTCGGCAGCAGCTTTTGTTCGAATGTCGTCTTTGGATATCTTAAAGTAGGGTGGATTGGTGATTATTATATCAAATTTTTCCGTATCTTTATGGTTGTTTGATATTGTAAGAGCATTATGTAAAACAAAATCTTCTACAAATATTATATAATTCAGAACAATGTTTCTTTTCTCCAGCCATTTTTTTAAATAGGACAAAGAAGCATATGTATATCGAATTAGCTCGCTATCGGTTTCATAGGCGACAAGGTCAAGTTTTTCACTTTCAGAGTTAAGGGTTAAGTGTTCGACTAAAGAACACGCCAAAATGCCTGCGCCGCATCCGGGGTCTAAAATTTTAAGATTTTTTTTCCTCGTTCGGCAGAAAGAAGCCATGAGCCCAGAAATTGGTATCGGTGTAAAATATTGCCCGTTTCCCTTTTTATGCTCAGCGCTTACTTTTTTCGAATACATTTCACCAAGCCTGTCTGCAAAATTACTTGGTAATTCATCTGGGTAGGCTTGTATTTCTTCTGCTGATGTCATTAATTCTAATTTACCGATTGCATCAATTATAAACTACATATTTTTTGATTCCAGCTTACCCTTAGCGAAACTTCCCTACTATTTGGATATGCATATAATTATTCAACTGCAATTTTTAATTATTTTCGAAAGTACCTTTCGCAGTTTCTTCAGCCGTTTTTCTTCAACACCACCCAACGCATGCTGGCGGCTCTGGTCAATTACCTGGTGAGCTTTCTTCATTACCTCTTTTCCTGCTTGAGTAATCGTAAGCTTCGATCTCCTCTTATCTTTATGCAGTTTCTTTTCAAGGTACCCTTTTTTAACAAGGAGCTGGAGAATTCTGGTAAGAGAAGCAGCGTCTTTAGATACCATTGCGGCAATTTCTCTTTGATTCATGCCGTGATTCTCGTCGAGCGATTGCATAACAAGCCACTGGTCAAAAGTAATATCAATACCATCACTAACCAGGCTTTTTTGCGCAAACTGCCTGTAGAGCTTAATACTGTGCTCAAGATTGTTGAAAAATATAACGCTTAACCTGTTCATAGCACAATTATACTATTTTTAAGTTGATATATCAATATAAAATTGATATATCAAATATAGAATAAATAAGGTAATCTTCTGATAATTATCTATTTAAAGTGATTTGCGTTGTATAGTTTCAATATATAGGCTATTTTTACCGGAAATAAGCATATCATAACCCCGAAACTCATGCCGGAAAGTAAAACCCAGAAATCAACCCGCGCCTTAAAGATATTATCCATTTTGGAGCGCGAATATCAGGGAGCCGGGTGCCACCTTGATCATAAAAACCCATTTCAGTTGCTGATCTCTACCCTGCTTGCCGCGCAGTGTACTGATGACAGGGTAAACGCGGTTATGTCTCCGCTCTACAAAAAATATAAAACACCATCTGATTTCCTTAAACTAACCCCTGCCGAACTTGAAAACGAACTCCGCTCAATAAACTTCTACCGCAATAAAACAAAGAGTGTGATCAATTGCTGCAAAACACTTGTCGAAAACTTCGGAGGCGAAGTACCGCGAAGAATAGAAGAACTTATCTCGCTTGCCGGTGTTGGCAGAAAAACAGCAAACGTTGTGCTTGGAAATTGTTTCGGCGTGCCGGCAATTATGACCGATACTCACCTTATGCGTGTTTCCGCAAGGCTTGGTTTAACATCATCAGAAAAGCCTGAAATGATTGAGGCAGACTTAAAGGAAATTATTCCGGCGGATAAACAAATACAGTATTCTCATTTAATTGGCGAGCACGGCAGAACTATCTGCAAATCACGGAAATCTCTTTGTGAGGAATGCGTTATCAATAATTTATGTCCAAGCAAAGGAAAAGTTTAAACAACTGCATTACTGTAAGGAGCAATAAATTTTGCTGTTAATTTAGGAACAACTGCCTGCCATAGGCAGGCATCAACTATGTTGATGCAATTTAGACATACGGAAACCCCGGAGCGCAATTCCCCAA
>JAIOIK010000069.1 GCA_019912545.1 Ignavibacteria bacterium
TAGGCATTCTTTTGCCTTTGTTAGGCTTCCAGTTGCCCAAAACTTATATATTGTTCTCAAATTTACCGTTGCACATACTATTGACCATTGTAGCTTTGCATTCTGTAATCCATTCAGTGTAAACCTTCTAAAATTGTCCAACTGTTTTATCCAGCCGAATACAGGTTCCACTATCGTTTTTCGCTTCTGCAATAACTCACGGTTATCTTCTATCTCATGTTTTTGTCTTTGCCTTTTTATTACATCTACATAAGGTGTTAATTTTACTCTCCTGCCCGTCTTACTCTTACTGCATAACCATCTAACACTGCATTCTTTATAATGAGTACATTTATACTTTCTCATATGCGCTTTGGTTTCTTTATATAAAGAACTGCTCTCATAAATTAATTCTTTACCTTCCGGGCAGATCATTACATCCTTTTGTGCATTATATTCAAATTTTGAACTATCATAAGGTTTATTATTCTCTATTCCCTTTAGATTTGTTAATACATCATACCCACTGTTTTCTGCCTCTGATAGCTGTTCTCCGATACCATAACCTGTATCTGCAACTATCTTATCCGGCACGGTTCCTGTTATTTCTTTTACTTTGTTGATCATTGGAACTAATAAATGAAAATCATTCTCTTCATTTAATACATCCTCTGCTATTATTATCCGGTGTTTTGAATCAACCACCGCCTGAGCATTATATCCTGTATCTTTTTTCCGATCCGTTAACATTACACGGGCTTCCTGTTCATTTATGTTTATCTTCTTACGTTCATTTCCTCTGATCTCTTTTTGTGCCCTTTTTATCTTTTCCCGCAGTTTTTCTCTGTCCTCCAGCTCCTTTGGCAGCCTGGTATCACAATCAAGATCTTCTCTTTGGGAGCGTTCTATATCCTTTTCAAGGTCGCTGATTGATTCATCCACTTTCTTTAATAATTTCTCTATGTCCTTTTCATTCATTAGCCATTTATTGGAGGATAATGCCCTGATTTTACTCCCATCTACTGCGCCCAGTACAAATGAGACTAACTTTAGATTTATTGCTGTGTTTACGGTCTCTTTAAATAATTTCTTTATCGCTTTGTTGTTATCTCGCCAAAATCGCCATAATGTATTATGATCTGGCCTGTGCATCGTTACCAACCATATCATTGGATGATTCTCTTTCGTCATTTTTTCTAATTGTCTCGGACTTCTTATTCTATTAAAATATCCATACAACCACACCTTAAGTAAAACATCTGAACTATAATAAGGCCTGCCTTCTTCATTATCTTCAACTTTAAAGCCCAATTCCTTTATATCCAATAACTCCACAAACTCTCTGATAAATCTTGCCGGATGATCCTTTTCAACCCAATCCTCTATCGATGGAGGAAGTAAAAATATCTGGCTGTAATCTGTCTTTAGCTGATGGCTCATTTATTTCTATCTTTATTTATTACAAAAATACTAATAAGTTTTGAGACAGACTCTAAAGTGAGAGGCTTCAAATAGGTTTGGGCGTTATACCCGCGCCCTCCTAAAACTTATACTCGACATACACGCTCCTTTCTTCGGGGTCTTTTTGCTCCCCGTACAAATATACATAATAACTTCAACTAATGAAACCTTAACCATGAACTAATAATTCCCATTTTGTTTGCATTCATTTATAATGTTGAGTGAAACTTAATATAAGTATTTTCAATTACAGGAATTACAACACTATGCAAAAAATCTTCCAAAAAATATTTCTAATTTTTTTACTATTTGCTGGAATTACCCGAGCGCAAAAAATTAATGATATAGAAGATACAGGTATGAACTATTACGGCAACATTACTGCTCCGGATTTCCATAAAGAGCTTGAGTGGCTCAATACCGATAAACAGTATTCTATTAAGGATTTTCGGGGAAAGCTTGTACTGCTTGATTTCTGGACATACTGCTGCATAAACTGCATTCACATCATGCCTGATCTCAAAAAGCTAGAGGAGAAATACAAAGATGAACTTGTTGTTATTGGCGTGCATTCAGCCAAGTTCTTAACAGAACGCGGAACTGAGAATATCCGCCAGGCAATCCTTAGGTATGAGATAAATCATCCGGTAATAAATGATAAGGATTTTGATGTATGGGATTCATACACAGCAAAAGCATGGCCTACGCTTGTGCTTGTTGATCCAAACGGGAAGATAATCGGATCCTCAACAGGAGAGGGTGTATTTGATACTTATGACCCTGTCATTTCTTCTGCAATTGCTGAGTATGACAAGGCAGGAAATATCCTCGATCGCCGGTCAATTAAGTTTGTGCTTGAAAAAGAGAAAGCACCAAAATCTTTGCTTTCCTTCCCGGGTAAAATTGCCGCGGATGCAAATTTATCAAGACTCTTCATAACGGATTCAAACAATAACAGGATACTTATCCTGAAGATCAGTTCTAAAGGTGATGAAGCTGTTGTAGAAGAGGTTATCGGGAGCGGAGCTGAAGGAAACAAAGATGGCTCTTACTCTGAAGCGCAATTTTTCAGGCCTCAGGGTATTGCCTTTGCTGACGATAAGCTATACATCGCCGATACTGAAAATCATCTGATACGTGTTGTAGATCTTCTCAGTAAGGAAGTTAAAACAATTGCAGGACTTGGCTACCAGTCAAAAAAGTCGGGGATCATCTCAGGTACAGCAATGGAAACAGCGCTAAACTCACCCTGGGATGTATTAGTCATTGAAAACGATCTGTACATAGCAATGGCGGGAAGGCACCAGCTATGGAAAATGAATCTGACGGATGGTACAATTGGTACATATGCCGGAAGCGGAAGAGAGAATATTGTTGATGATGTACTGCTTGAAAGCGCGCTATCACAGCCAAGTGGCATCACAACTGACGGAGTTAAGCTTTATTTTGCCGATAGCGAAGTAAGTGCAATCAGAAGCGCTGATCTGAATAATTCAAAAGGCGAAGTTAAGACTATTGTTGGCACGGGATTGTTTGATTTTGGCGATCGTGACGGCATCGGAGATAAAGCCCGGCTTCAGCATCCTCTTGGCGTTGTTTACAATCCCTCAGATGCACTTATTTATGTTGCTGATACATATAACAGCAAGATCAAAGTCATAAATCCGTTAACCAAAGAGTCGAGAACATATGCCGGAACCGGATTTACAGGCACTCGTGATGGTATTAAAGATGCAGCCCAGTTTAATGAGCCAAACGGATTAACGATACTCAACAGGAAAATTTATCTTACCGATACTAATAATAATCTCATCAGGTTAATAGACATGACAACCGGTGAAGTTAAGACTCTGAAGATCACGAATCCCGAAAAACTCACTGCCGGCATGATTACTAGCAGACAAAAAAAACAGGAGAATGTAATCACACTAAGTCCGGTAGAGCTGAAACAGGGAGACGGACTTTTAAAATTCAATTTCAAATTGCCCGAAGGCTATCACATAAACCCTGAAGCTTTACCGCAGGTCGCAGTCAATTCTGATGGAAATATAATTGAACCTGTTGAATTGGAATTGAATACAAAGTCACCAGTATTTGAAGTCCCTGTAAAACTTACAGGCAATAGCGGTAAAGTGTTTATTGAGGTTTTGGTTTATTATTGCGATACAGAAAATGCCGGAATATGTAAATATAGAGATCTATATTTTGAGTTTTCTGTAACTAATTCAATCTCAGGAGGCAACGTGGTCAAGATAGACCACGTCCTTATGTAGTCTTTTTTGGAGTACATTGACTATGTCAATGCAAACATCAACGCAGTTGATGCAATCCAATGATAATCTATCTTTCAGATAATTCCCTAACTTTATCCAGAGCAGTTTCCCAGGCCTTTTTAAACCATTCGGCGTATTCATCTTCTACATCTACTTCAACTTTAAGCTTAACTCCAGACCCACTTGGTTCTAATATGTATGTTTCTTCAGAACCGCTCCATTTTTTAGCCTCATCACTTTCGAGATCTTCAACATTATTTTTCAGCATTCCATAATGTTCCATTGTGATGATCTCGTTGGGCCTGTGCAGCTTAATTCGGCTTAGCATACCTTCTCCCTGCTGAGACGTAAATATCATTTTACTCCCTTCATCCCAATTTCCTTCCGCGTAGGAGCCTTCACAAAAAGCAGAGGTCCACTTGCGGTATGTTTCGTCCTGTAATAAAACATTCCAAATCTTTTCTTTTGGTGCGTTTATTTCGATTGAAAAATTCAATTTTTGTTTGCTCATTTTATTCGTTGATTTAATTATTGGTTTTTTGGTTTATTCTTTTTATACTTTTTCTCTTGTTTTCCAGGATCCTTGCCTTTATGATTTCCTTAACTAATGAAGAAGGAAGTGCCTTGTTGTGCGGAAAGTGGATCGTGGTTCCGGATATTTCATATGGTTTAAGCTGATCTTTGAAAGATTTAATTACCTTCCTGCTCATTGTAACAAAACTGTTGTGTTTTTTGTGAGCGACAAATGCCGCAAGATGTCCGTTAAGTCTGTAAAACGGGATTCTATAACTAATCTTCTCCTCAGCTTCCGGTGCAGCGGTTATGATAGCTTTGCGGAGTTTTTCGAGTGATGATTTAACTTCCATTGGTAACAAAGAGAGATATTCATCAACCGTATTTGGTATATTTACCATTCTTGCTATATTCTATTTTTCGTTATAAGCATCTTCAAGATCTTTTACAATTATTTTTTTCATTTTCAGCATTTCATCCATTACTCTTTTGGCTTTTGCGGGGTTTTTGTCACCCATCAGTTCTATCAATCTTCTTGGTATGATCTGCCACGAAAGGCCGTATTTATCCTTAAGCCATCCGCATTGTGATTCTGCGCCGCCATTACATGTGAGTTTATTCCAGTAGTAATCAACTTCTTCCTGATCTTTGCAATCAACTGACATTGAAATCGCCTCGGTGAACTTGAACATCGGGCCGCCATTAATTGCCTGAAATTTCTGCCCTTCGATTTCAAATGATGCAACCATATACTTGCCGTCCGGCATCTTGTTAACGTTTGTAACTTTAGAATTCTTGAAAATTGAAGTGTAATAATTCATTGCTTCTTCAAGATTGTCATCAAACCATAAAAATGGTGTTATTTTATTCATGATTATTGATCCTTCACATTTATGTTTTAGAAAATTATCATATTAATTCGTAATGAAGAACTGTTATTCCGCACTCATAACCTGTAGACTTGATAAGTCTCAGTTTTTGCATGTTCTTCAGTCTATTGAATATCATCATTCCTTCACCCAGCATAACCGGGTTTATGAAGAAATGATATTCATCAATCAGGCCTTCACCAATCAGTGAGGCAACAAATTCTGAACCGCCGTAAACGATCAGATCTTTTCCTTTTGCATTCTTCAACATGTTCACTTCTTCACTCAGTTCTCCTTTAGCCAGCACGGTATTTGGTCATGGTGAGGATTCTAGTGTATTTGTGAACACTACTTTGGGAAGATTTGTAAATATTTTGCCGTACTCATGCTCAGGACTTTCTGGGTCTGCAGCGGCTTTTGCCCAGTGTGAAACAAATCCATCTGTCATTTTTCTGCCAAGCATAACAGTATCAATGGATGCAGTTAACTTTGCTGTATATTCTTCGAGCTTCTTATCCCACTTCCATGTCATCCAGTCCAGCTGGCCTTCTTTTCCGGCATTATATCCATCAACTGATAATTGCACCTGTAACTTAAGCTTTCTCATTTCGTTTTTTCTTATTATTGGAATTTATTTTTCTAACCAGCTCATTCAAGATCCGTTCAAGCTCTTTTTTGTTTGCCCTTACTTCTTTCATGTCTTTGAAGTATGCCATTCTTCTATCCTTATAATCTCCCAGCAGCAGCGGTGACTTGATCTTAACTATTGCCCCGTGATGAAAAACCAGGTGTACAGCTTTATGGTTTCGCGGATTGAAAGTGACCATGTCCTCTGAGCAGTAATAGCTTGGAGCATTCCATTTAATACGCTCTGAGATATTTTTATTTGAGTTTTTGATTATTTTTCTCACAGCCTCGATCTCATCTTTCAATGGATGCTTTAGCCTCGTCATGTATTCAATTACCTTTTCCCTGTCAGTCATAGATTTGATCCTTTACATCCCTTTTGGTTGAAGCATGCTGACCCTGTTACCTTCAGTATCAATAAAGGCGCAATAGAGTCCAACTCCCGGAATATCATCCGGCTCACCTGCCTTAAAACTGCCGTCAAGAATTTTACCGCCCGCTTTTTCAACAGCTTTCATTGATTCCTTTATGTCATCAACTGCAATTACAACCGATGGATACTTATTGTCATCTGTTTTTGGGAACAGGCCTCCGTTAATTATGCCGGGCTTTTTCGGGAAACCACTCTCCTCGGTCTCCGTTGTTTTTACCATTGTATAATTCCCCATTTCGGGACCTAACTTTTGTGCATCCCACCCGAAAACGCCTGAATAAAAATCTATCATGCGGTCTGTGTTTTCAGAAGGCATTTCAAAATGTACTACCGGATTCATTTTTTTCATTTTCTTTTAAATTAATTTTTAAGTTCCACTATGTTCTTATTTCGTTTATTATGATTTCTTTTCTCCATGGTTTTCATCCACCCACATAATTTCCCAAATATGGTCATCGGGATTGTTGAAACTTCTTCCATACATAAATTCAAAATCTATCGGCTCCTTCGAAACAGTAGCTCCTGCCTCAAGCGCTTTATCAACCTGTTCATTCACATGATCCCTGTTTGCTGCTGATAGGCAGTTTATTACTTCAGTGGTTTTCGAAGCGTCAGCGACCGGTTTAGTAGTATAATCTTTGAAGTAATTATTTAACAGGAGCATAATATAGATAGTTTCGGAAATTACAAAACAGGCAGCATGCTCTCCGGTGTACTGCAAATTGAGCGTATAACCAAGCATTTTATAGAATTCTATTGATTTGTTAAGATCTTTTACCGGCAGGTTTACAAATATTTTTGTTTGCATGATATTACTCTTTAGAATAAGTTTAGAAATATGTAGTTGTCAAAATTACCCTACAAACATACGTGATTTTGACAATCTCTCAAAGTGTGAATACGACAATGTAACGGGTTGATTGCGACAAAATATTCATTTAATTTTGTATATGAAAAATATCTCAATATTGGTGCCAGAAGGCGCAGTTCTTTCAAGTATCGCTGATCCTCAATATATGTTTACCGCAGCAAATAAACTTTTGGTTCAATCTGGCAGAGAAGCAATGTTTAACGTGCAATTAGCCGGGTTGAAAAGGGAAGTTGTATTAAATAACGGATCATTTTCAATTCATACCGATCATCTTCTGGAAGAGATCTCCAAAACCGATCTTATTATTATTCCGGCATTAAGCGGTGATATGAAAAATGCTGTTGAAATAAACAGGGATCTTATTCCATGGATTGTTGACCAATACAAGAATGGCTCTGAAGTTGCAAGCCTTTGTATTGGAGCATTTTTACTTGCTGCAACAGGTTTGATGAAAGGTAAACAATGCTCAACTCATTGGCTTTATGCAAATGAATTCTCACATATGTATCCCGATGTTGTGCTTGCCGGAGATAAAGTAGTTACAGATCAAAACGGATTATATTCAAGCGGTGGAGCAACATCATTATGGAACCTGCTGCTTTACCTGGTTGAAAAATATACAGGAAGAGAAACGGCAATTCTTGCATCAAAATTCTTCCTTTTGGATATCGGCCGTTCGAGCCAGTCGCCATTCATTATGTTCCGCGGTCAAAAGGACCATGAAGATGAAATAATTAAGAATGCACAGGAATATATCGAGCAGAATTATAATGATATGCTTACTGTTGACAGGCTTTCAGATCTTTTCGGGATTGGGCGGAGAACATTTGAGCGAAGATTCAAAAAAGCCACAAACAATACGGTTGTTGAATATACTCAGCGTGTCAAAATTGAGGCTGCAAAGAAGGAATTGGAATCAGGAAGGAAAAATGTGAATGAAGTGATGTTTGAAGTGGGTTATACCGATACAAAAGCTTTCCGTGATGTATTCAGGAAGATAACGGGAATGTCACCGGTTGATTACAGGAATAAATACAATTAAGAAATAGATTGATATACATAAAAAAAGAACGCTAAAAAGCGCTCCTTCCTTTAAATCAATACTGAGTTTCACGTTTCACATCTCACGTTTCACATTACTTAAAACTATTGAGCGCCTTCATGTAATTTGCTCTTTCAAATGCGCCCGGATTTGCAACTGAGCGGTGGCTCATGCTGCCTCTCATCATCTTTAATGACTCATATTCATGCTCAACCATCCATTTTTCTATATCTGCCAGCACTTTTTTAATATGATCTATGCCGTATTTATGCAAAGCCGCAAACAATTGAGTAACACTTGCGCCTGTCATAGTCAGTTTTATCACATCTTCGGCAGTATTAACACCGCTTGTTGCCGCAAGAGAAGCATTAAGTTTGCCATATAGTATGGCTATCCACCTTAGGGGAAGCCGCATAGACTGACTGTTGCTGAGCAGCACATTAGGAACGACTTCAAGATTTTCAAGGTCAATATCAGGCTGGTAAAACCTGTTGAACAGCACCAGTCCGTCAACACCCTCATTATCAAGGCGTTTTGCAAAATTTGCAAGCGCGCTTATGTATGGGCTCAGCTTCATTGCAACCGGAATACCAATATTCGCTTTTACCGAACGCAGAGTTTCAACATATATATTTTCAATATCTGCCGAAGTCGTGTTCATATCGGTTGCAAGCATGTACATATTCAGCTCAATCGCATCAGCGCCGGCTTCTTCTATCAGCTTTGCGTATTTCGTCCAGCCGCCGTCTGTACAGCCGTTCAAACTTCCTATTACCGGAATGTTGACACTCTTCTTTATATTATGAAGATGCTCCAGGTATTCTTCCGGTCCCAGTACATAACTTGATTGTTCCGGGAAGTATGAAAGCGCCTCGGCATGTGTATCCGAGTGATACGAAGTGTGATGATAAAGTTCCATGGCCTCGTGTGTTATCTGCTCTTCAAAAAGCGAGTACATAACTACAGCAGATGCGCCTGCATCTTCCATTTTTTTTATATTACCAAGGTCACGCGATAGGGGTGATGCTGAAAGAACTATCGGGTTCTTCAGGTTCATTCCCAGGTAATGTGTTGAGAGATCTATTTTTGCCATTATTCTTTTCTGTTATTTATGCCAAAGCGGGAATCCGATAATTTTTTTTATACAAATCTTAATTCTTCACAATTGCATTTTCGTAATCCACAGAAAGGTCTTCATACATTTTCCACCTTTTCGTTACATCATTTTGTGCCTGAGCCATGAGTATTTTCGCCTCTTCAGGATGTGATTTTGTAAGCATCTTATACCTGGTTTCAAGGTAAGCGTAATCCTGAAGTTTTATCTTCGGCGGCTTTGAATCCAGTTTAAAAGGTGATTCATTCTTCAGCAGAAGATCGGGGTTAAACCTGAAAAGCGGCCAGTAGCCCGATTCAACTGCTGCTTTTTGATTCTGGTTCGCTGTGCGCATATTTATTCCATGCGCTATACAGTGGCTGTACGCTATTATGAGCGAGGGCCCCTCATATCGCTCAGCCTCTATAAACGCTTTAAGAGTCTGCGTATCGCTTGCGCCAAGCGCAACTCTTGCAACATAAACATTGCCATAGCTAACTGCAAGCATACCAAGGTCTTTTTTTGCCGTTGTTTTTCCCGCTGCGGAAAATTTCGCAACAGCAGCCCTGGGAGTCGATTTTGATGTCTGACCGCCTGTGTTTGAATAAACTTCAGTATCCAGAACCAGTAAATTTACATTTTTCCCCGAAAGCAAGACGTGATCAAGTCCGCCAAACCCTATATCATATGCCCAGCCGTCGCCTCCCATTATCCATACCGATTTCTTCACAAGATAGTCGCTAAGCCACAAGAGACTTATTGCTTCATCTCCTGTGAGCGGCTCCAGTTTCTTCTTCAATTCTGCAACCCTTAATCTTTGTTCATAAATTCCCGATTCATCATCCTGAACCGCATTCAGTATCTCGTCAGTCAATTTTTCGCCAACCTGAGCTGCAAATTTTTTGAGCAGGAACTTTGCCTGTTCATTATGCTTATCTATTGCAAGCCTGTAGCCAAGTCCGAACTCAGAGTTATCTTCAAATAGTGAATTGCTCCACGCCGGCCCGCGGCCATCTTTGTTCTTAGCCCAGGGCGTTGTCGGCAGATTCCCGCCGTAAATTGATGAACAGCCCGTGGCATTTGCTATTACTGCTCTATCACCAAACAACTGGCTTACAAGCTTAACATAGGGTGTCTCTCCGCATCCCAAACATGCCCCCGAAAATTCAAACAGCGGCTGCAGGAATTGGGAATCTTTCACTGCCGAAGTGTTTACTTTTGTTCTGTCAACCTCCGGTAAATTAAGGAAGTAATCAAAATTAATGCTTTCCTTTTCGCGAATTTCTTCAATTGCAGGAACCATGTTTATAGCTTTGAATTTCGTTTCCTGTTTGTTCTTTGCAGGGCAAACTTCAACACAAATGCCACACCCGGTGCAGTCTTCGACTGCTACCTGCAGGCTGTATAACGATCCTTCGCCGTATTCTTTGCCGCGGTATTTAGTGTATTTGAATGCTTCCGGCACTCCGTTAAGATCTGTATCTTGGAAAACTTTTGGCCTTATGGCTGCATGGGGACAAACTATTGCGCACTTGTTGCACTGTATGCACACAACGGAATCCCATACCGGTACTTCCAGTGCGATATTCCTTTTTTCCCACATTGCCGTGGCAGTCTGGTATGTCCCGTCAACCGGCAGCATGCTTACCGGAATGTTATCACCCTTGCCTTCGATCATCATCGAAGTAACGCGTCTTACAAATTCCGGAGCTGCTTCGGCAACTGCCGGCCTCATTTCCCTTGTGCTTGTGATGGCATTCGGAATCTCAACTTCGAAAAGGTTGGCAAGTGTCTGGTCAACGGAATCAAAATTCATTTTCACAACGGCTTCACCTTTTTTACCGTATGTCTTAACGATTGATTTTTTTATCTTCTCAATCGCTTCTTCGCGGGGAAGAATATTTGATATTGCGAAGAAACAGGTCTGCATTATCGAATTAATTCTCTGACCCATGCCTGTTTTTGCAGCAACACTATATGCATCTATTATAAATAATCTCAGTTTCTTCTCAAGTATATCTTTTTGCACCTTTTCAGGCAATGTATCCCAAATTTTTTCCTTTGAATGATGGGTATTCAGTAAAAATGTTGCCCCATATTCTGCATCTTGCAGCATATCTATCTTTTCGAGGAATGCCGGCTGATGACAGGCAATAAAATTGGCTTTTGTGATAAGGTATGTAGAGTGTATCGGTTTCGGGCCAAACCTTAGATGCGATGTTGTCATAGAGCCGGATTTCTTCGAGTCATACACAAAATATCCCTGTGCATAATTATCAGTCTCTTCGCCTATGATCTTTATTGAATTCTTATTTGCTCCAACCGTACCATCTGCGCCAAGTCCGTAAAATTTACCCCGGAAAGTCTCCGGTGCTTCGACTGATAAAGCGGGATCGAATTCAAGGCTGGTGTTAGTTACATCGTCAATAATTCCAATTGTGTAATGATTCTTCGGCTGGTCGTTTTTCATCTCATCGAAAACAGCTTTTACCATTGAAGGTGTGAACTCTTTGGAAGAAAGCCCATACCTGCCTCCTGTAATTTTCGGGAAAGCTTTCAATTGCAGCTTGCCGGAATTGTATGATTCAGTTATTGCATTTGCAATATCAAGGTAGAGCGGTTCGCCGCCCGAGCCGGGCTCTTTAGTTCTATCTAATACAGAAATTTTACTTACTGTCTCAGGAAGTATACTCAGGAAATGTTCTGCAGAAAACGGCCTGTAAAGCCGTACTATTACTAATCCGATCTTTTCTCCTTTATTAACAAGCCACTCAACCATTTCCTTTGCAGCTTCTGCGCCTGAACCCATGATGATTACAACCCGCTCTGCATCCGGTGCACCATAATAATCAAACAATCTGTATTTTCTTCCCGTTATACCGGCAAACTTATCCATTTGCTTCTGAACGATAGCAGGGCACCCGTCATAAAACGTGTTGACAGTTTCTCTAGCCTGGAAATAAACATCCGGATTCTGCGCCGTGCCGCGAATGAAGGGATTATCCGGCGTCAATGAGCGCTTGCGGTGTTCAAGAATGAACTTTTCACTTATCATCGCCTTCATATCATCATAAGTCAATTGCTCAATTTTCATAACTTCATGAGAAGTTCTGAAGCCATCGAAGAAATGCAGAAACGGAATGCGGCTTTCAAGTGTCGCTGCCTGTGATATAAGCGCGAAATCCATTGCTTCCTGTACGCTTGCCGAGCAAAGCATTGCAAAGCCCGTCTGCCGGATAGCCATTACATCAGAGTGGTCACCGAATATCGATAGCGCCTGTGCTGCAATTGACCTTGCCGTAACGTGAAAAACGGTTGAGGTAAGCTCGCCTGCAATTTTATACATGTTAGGAATCATTAGCAGTAAACCCTGCGAAGCCGTGAAGGTTGTTGTTAATGCTCCGTTTTGCAATGCGCCGTGTACAGCGCCTGCTGCGCCGCCTTCGGATTGCATTTCCTGTACGGTGGGAATTACTCCCCATATATTAGGTTTCTTTTCTGATGCCCATTGATCACAAAGTTCTCCCATATTTGATGATGGTGTTATAGGGTAGATTGCACAAACTTCATTCAAATTATAGGCTACATAAGCCGCAGCTTCGTTGCCGTCTATTGTTACTTTCTTACGTTCCATTGTTGCTTTTTTTCTTTAAAATCCAATTTCTTCTATTCAAATTTAATAACTATCGGTCATCATTTAATATGATTTTGGTCATGTTTGAATGTCATAAATATCATAATATTAATGGTGTTTTTTGAATATTCACTTAATATTGGAGTCAATTTGTATAGCATAAAAATCCACTGGAAAGCTTATATTTGTAGAATTTTTACAATCACATGAATATAAAACCAATTACAGTTAAGCCTCTTGAAGATTATATGTTGTTCTTAGAGTTTTCCGATGGCATTAGCGGAAAAGTAGATCTTAGTGAACTTCCAGGTAAGGGGATTTTTTCAATTTGGAAGGATTATGAAAAATTCCGACAAGTATGCATTGATCCGGAGACGGATTCTATTTCATGGGATGATGGAATTGAACTCGATTCACTTAACCTGTACTTAAAAATAATTGGTAAGTCTTTTGAAGAGTGGAAGAGCGGGCAATTAGAACATGCCGCAGATTAGCAGGTTTTTTGGAATAATCATTTCTATGTACTTTGGAGATCACAATCCTCCGCATTTTCATGCAAAGTATGGCGACCAGGAAGCTCTTATTTCTATTGACGATCTTTCAATTATTGAAGGCAGAATAAACAAGCGGGCCTATGAGCTTGTTAAAGAGTGGGCTCTAATGCATAAATCTGAATTGCAGAAGGATTGGGAGTTAGTCAAAAATTTCAGTCTTCCGGAAAAAATCGAACCCCTTTCATAGTGAAGACAATTTTATCAGATTCTATAAACAAAGCGGCTTCTTTTATCAAAGAAGGCGAACTCGTCGCCTTCCCAACCGAAACCGTTTACGGTATCGGTGCTAATGCTTATGATGAAAAAGCTGTCAAAAAGATATTCAAAATCAAAGGCCGCCCGGCTGATAATCCTCTAATAGTTCACATTGCCTCCAAAAAAGATATTGGGATTTTAGCCAAAGAAATTACGCCTTCAGCGAAAAAAATTATTAAAGAATTCTTCCCCGGTCCGGTTACTGTAATTCTCAAAAAAAACGAGATCGTCCCGGATATTGTTACCGCCGGGCTTGATACTATCGCAATTAGAATGCCATCATCAAAGATCGCAAGAGAGCTTATCAAGCTAAGCGGAGTGCCTATTGCCGCACCGTCTGCGAATTTCTCAGGCTCGCCCTCACCAACTAGCTTTCGGCATGTGATGAGTGACCTAAGCAGAAAGATTCCGTGCATACTGATAGGACCCGCTTCAAAGTACGGACTCGAATCTACCGTAATAGATTGCACCGGAAAGATACCTGTAATCCTCAGGCCCGGCAGTATTACTCTTGAAGAGTTGAAGAAGAAAATTGATAAGAGAATTGTATTCAAAAAAAATGCCGGAAAGATCAAAAGCCCCGGGCAAAAATACAGGCATTATGCGCCTGAAGCGAAAGTTAAGCTGATTTCGGAATTCGGATTTGGGAATGCGGATCTAAAACGTGAAACGTCAAACGTGAAACGTCAAACGATAAAAGAAAAAAGCAGTGCATTTGCATTTATTGGCTTAAGCAAAAAATTCGCAGGAAGTTACAAGGTCGTTAAGATTTGCAGATCAACTGAAGAATATGCTAAGAGTTTATTCTCATTTTTCAGGGAGTGTGATGATAAAGGAATCAAAACAATTTATTGCCAGAGAGTTCCTGAAAAGGGGATAGGGCTTGCGATAATGAACAGGCTTAAAAAGGCAATTAGCAATTAACAATTAGCAATTATTAATTAGCAATACCAAATCAAACAAAATTATTGTTGATTGTTCATTGATAATTGTTAATTGTCCGAGAACCACCGCCTTATCACAAACCTAGAACCTGTTGATGCATCAAAATTGTTCACCGGAGTTTTTAAACTCATCACTTCCTGCAATGTCTCCACAAGATCAAGCTTTATAACCCCGCCCTTAGAAAGACTGCTCTGAATTGAGGTCTTCTCATCATATACATAAATCACATGCCCGTTCCACACTATCATATCCAGTGGCTTGCATTTTGCGGCGATTTCCTCAGCAGTTAAGCCTTCGATCTCGACAGCCTCGCCGTAATTGACAAGTTTGCTTGTGTTGCGGGGAGTGAATCCGCCGGTCGCCTCATACATTAATCCGGAACAGTCGCATCCTGTGAGCATCCACTCGTTTTTTAGATTTTCTGAAACATTTCCTTTTGGCTGATAAAGTTCAACAAGTTTTTTTATCCCCTCATTATAATTTCCGCCCCAGCAGTATCGGTTACCAACAACTTTATCCAATACATTATAAATATCTTCTTTTTTTGGCAGTGTAATAAATCTTTCGCCCGGCCTTTTCTTTTTCAGTTCAACAAAGCGGCTATCTATAAATAGTTCAGTTCCGTATTCATATTCTTTGCACTCTGCTTTAAATATTTTATATGAGCCGTGATCGAATTCACCCAATAAGTCAAACACTGTTCCGGGCAGTGCAATGAATTCCATTTCACGTATCAGCCCCTGGTCATCGGTTTTGACTGTCATCCCGTCGGCCCCGCCGAATACCGATTCAAAATCCGGTGAGTTAAGTACGGGAGTTGGTTCAGTTGCAATAGCATAATAGAATTCCTGTGATAGTGTGCCCAATGTAGTCATTAATGTTAGTATGAATATTGTTATTATCTTCATTTGCGCAAAATATCTATATTTTATCACTTTTTAAACTTAATTTGTTCATATTGTTAATCAATTTTTGTTTCAATTAGTTCTGAAGTGAAGCAAAGGGATGAAAATCTACCCCCTTTAAAATTACCAATTTTATTACTATTTTTGTAATTATTCTAAAAATTTCAATCTCAACAGGAGGATTATAAATGTCAGTTGACGTAGAGGCTCAAATCAAAGATGCCATTGTTGAAAAACTCGGCGTAGAAGAATCAAAAGTAACAGCAAATGCATCGTTTATTAACGATTTAGGCGCTGATTCACTTGATACAGTTGAACTCATCATGGAACTTGAAAACCGTTTCAACATTCAGATTCCCGATGAAGACCAGGAAAAGATCCAGACTGTTGGCGATGCAATCACATATGTAAAATCAAAAGTCGCTTAATTATTAAATGCAAAAAAAGCGTGTTGTAATAACCGGGCTTGGTATTGTATCTCCATTAGGGAATACTGTTAACGAATTCTGGGATAACCTGATTGCCGGAAAAAGCGGGGCAGGCCAGATAACTAATTTTGATACTACTCATTATAAGACGAAATTTGCCTGCCAGGTGAAAGATTTCGATCCAATAAATTATATGGATAGAAAGCTTTCTTCGCGCGTTGACCCCTTTACCCAATTTGCTCTTGCAGCCTCCGAAATGGCATTTAAAGATTCCGGTTTGGATATGACAAAAACTGACCCATACAGGGTTGGTGTTGTTTATGGCTCAGGCATCGGAGGAATGTGGACCTATGATAAGGAACAGAGAAAACTTTATGATAAAGACGGCAACCCGGATAGAATTAGTCCGTTCTTTATTCCTATGCTTATTGCTGATATTGCAGCAGGCAGAATCTCTATGAGGTTTGGGCTTAAAGGCCCTAACTATGCAACAATTTCTGCTTGCACAACCTCAGCGCATTCCATTGCGGATTCAGTCATGCTTATCCAGCGCGGTAATGCCGATGTTATGGTTACCGGCGGATCTGAAGCCGTCATTTGCCCGATGGGTGTTGGCGGATTTAATGCAATGAAGGCGCTATCTACCCGCAACGATGCTCCTGAAAAAGCATCTCGCCCGTTTGAAAAAAACAGGGACGGGTTTGTGATGGGAGAAGGAGGAGCAACTTTAGTGCTTGAGTCACTTGAGTTTGCACTGGCAAGGGGAGCAAGAATATACGGCGAAATTTCCGGAATTGGCCTTACTGCCGACGCTCATCATATTACTGAACCTGCTCCTGAAGGCCAAGGCGTTGCTGAGGCAATGAGAATTGCTATTGAAGATGCCGGTATGAAACCAACTGATATAGATTGTATAAACGCGCACGGTACTTCAACCTATTACAATGATAAAAATGAATCTGCTGCAATAAAAAGTGTTTTTGGAGACCATGCTTATAAGATCCCCGTTCATTCAATAAAATCTATGATCGGGCATTTGCTTGGAGCCGCAGGCGCAGTAGAATCTATTGCATCGGTATTGACAATAATTAACGGCATTGTGCCGCCAACTATAAATTACGAAACACCGGATCCGGATTGTGATCTGAACTATGTACCTAATACTGCAATTAAAAAAGAGATCAAAACAGTATTAAGCGATAACTCCGGTTTTGGAGGACATAACACTGCATTGATCTTTAAGAAGTACGAAGAGTAACCTATGTTTGGTGTACTGAAAACCCTCAGAAAATTTGTACCCTACTTAAAAAGGCGAAAAGAAGAAGAAGATATTTATTCTGCTATTGCCTCTTTTGACTTTAAAGCGTTCCAGGCGAATATTGATTATCAGATTATCCATAAGAATTTTTTTATAAATGCTCTTACCCATCGGTCATTCCTGAAATCCAAAGCTACAAACGGCGCAAAGTTTACATCCAATGAAAGGCTTGAGTATCTTGGTGATGCTGTGCTTGATTCTGTAGTAGCAGAGTACCTCTATAAGAACTTCCCGGAATCCGAAGAAGGCGATCTTACCAAATACCGCTCTGTACTTGTAAATCAAAGATTCCTTGCTGAGCGCGCCAAAGTGATTCATCTGCAATTATTTCTGCTTGCTGCGCCTACTGCACTCAAATCAATTGAGGACGGATATGATACAATACTTTCCGATGCATACGAAGCGCTCATTGGTGCGATTTTTCTGGATAGGGGATATGATGCGGCTAAAGACTTCCTGAATAATCAGATTTTCAAAAAGCTTGATGTAAAATGGCTTAACCAGTTTGATGAGAACTACAAAAGCAAGCTGCTTGAATACACACAGGCAAATACTGAGTTTATCCCTGAATATAAGGTCATAAACCAGGAAGGCCCCGAGCATAATAAACTGTTCACGGTTGAAGTTCAGATAAACCAAAGGGCTCTTGGTATCGGCAAAGGAAGAACAAAAAAGACTGCCGAACAGGAAGCCGCAAGCAATGCGCTTAAGAACCTGGACGTGATCGAAAAAATGGGTCTCAAGAAAAAGAAAAAAACTGCTTGATATAGATAATAGATTTTTTTTGTTTTGCAAATCATTGTAAGCATACATAAATAATAATAATTACTACATTGACCACAAAAAACTCACCTCTATCAGATAATCATGATAAATTTGTAAACAGACATATCGGGCCGAATAAGCATGAAATTAATGAAATGCTTGAAGTGATCGGCGTATCATCATTAGACGAGCTCATAAATGAAACCGTTCCGGCATCAATACATTTAAGCGAAAAGCTTAATACCGGCGATGCAATGAATGAACAGGAATTACTTAAGTTTTTCCGCAGCATTGCAGTAAAGAACAAAGTTCTCAGATCGTTCATCGGGCTTGGATATTACGGGACATACACGCCAACTATTATATTGCGCAATATTATGGAAAATCCGGGCTGGTACACACAATACACTCCCTACCAGGCAGAAATTTCTCAAGGCAGGCTGGAGGCATTGCTTAATTTCCAGACAATGGTCGTAGATCTCACCGGGCTTCCGGTTGCAAATGCATCTTTGCTTGATGAAGGCACTGCAGCAGCAGAAGCAATGCACGTTTTGTTTGCAGCAAGAAAGCCTGAGAAGAAAAGCGCAAATAAATTCTTTGTTTCTGATGAGTGCTTCCCGCAGACAATTGACGTATTAAAAACCAGGACTGAGCCAATTGGGGTTGAACTGATCGTGGGAGATATTGATAAGATTGAACTAACTGATGATATTTTCGGCATGATGGTTCAATATCCTACAGCAGATGGAGAGATACATGATTATACAAAGCTTTTTGATAGAGCACACGAAAATGGAATTTATTGCGTAGCGGCTGCTGATTTTTTGAGTTTGACATTACTTACTCCCCCGGGAGAATTTGGCGCAGATATCGCAGTTGGTTCAACCCAGCGATTTGGCGTGCCTATGGGATATGGCGGGCCGCATGCAGCTTATTTTGCCTGCAAAGATGATTTCCGGCGCATAATGCCGGGCAGAGTGATCGGTGTATCAGTAGATAGAACCGGGAATCGTGCCTACAGAATGGCGCTCCAAACCCGCGAGCAGCATATTAGGCGAGAAAAAGCAACGAGTAATATTTGTACTGCACAGGTACTTCTGGCAATAATGGCAGGTATGTACGGCGTATATCACGGCCCGGAAGGCATAAAAGCAATTGCAGAGCGCACTCATAACCTTACAGCTAAATTATGTAACGGACTGAAACAGCTTGGATACAGCCAGTTAAATGGTAATTATTTTGATACTCTGAAGATTGACGCAGGATCTAAAGAAAAGCTTGAAGAGATTAAGAAAAAATTTGAGTCCGCTGAAATAAATCTTAGATATTTTGATGAAAAGTATATCGGGATATCTTTTGATGAAACAACAAGTGAGCGCGATGTAGAAGATATATTGAAGATCTTCGGTGGCGGCAAAGCAATAAATGCTTCGATAAACGGTTCAGGCTTGCCGGGGAATCTGAAAAGAAAAACGAAATTCATGATGCATCCGGTATTCAGTAAATATCATTCTGAAACCGAAATGCTTCGCTATATGAAGAAGCTTGAAAGCAAAGATCTTTCCTTAACTGCATCAATGATACCGCTCGGCTCATGTACAATGAAACTTAATGCTACAACGGAGATGATCCCTGTAACATGGCCTGAATTTGCCTCTTTGCATCCATTTATACCAAGAGAACAGGCAGAAGGTTATACCGAAATTTTCAAAGGACTTGAGAGTGCGCTTTCAACTATAACCGGATTTCCTGCAGTTTCGCTTCAGCCCAATAGCGGCGCGCAGGGCGAGTATGCAGGGCTTATGGTGATAAGGGAGTATCATAAATCCAAAGGCAATGGCCACAGGAATGTAGTGCTAATACCTGCTTCGGCACACGGAACAAACCCCGCGAGCGCTGTAATGGCAGGGCAAAAGGTAGTGGTCGTTAAAACCGTGGAACATGGCGATATTGATGTTGCAGATCTTGAAACCAAGGCAATACAGTATAAAGATTCACTCTCCGCTTTGATGATAACATATCCTTCAACACACGGAGTGTTTGAAGAAAGCATTAAAGATATATGCAGGATAATTCACACGAACGGCGGCGAGGTTTATATGGATGGCGCCAATTTAAATGCTCAGGTCGGACTTTCAAGTCCGGGTGATATAGGGGCAGATGTATGCCATATAAACCTGCACAAAACTTTCTGCATACCGCACGGCGGCGGCGGACCCGGAATGGGACCAATAGCGGTTGCAAAACATCTAGCGCCGTTTTTACCGGGCAATCCCCTAATTAAGACCGGCGGAGAGAAAGCTATTCATTCAATTTCTGCTGCACCATGGGGAAGCTCCAGCATTTTGTTGATATCTTATGCATATTTATTAATGATGGGCGGCGAAGGTTTAACCGAAGCAACAAAGCTGGCAATTCTGAATGCGAATTATCTAAAAGCAAAGCTTGAAAAGTATTATCCCGTGCTTTACAGCGGAGCAAAAAACCGCGTAGCGCATGAACTCATTTTCGATCCCCGGGGATTCAAAAAAACTACAGGCATTGAAGTTATAGATATTGCCAAGAGGCTTATGGATTACGGCTTCCACGCGCCAACAGTATCTTTCCCTGTTCCGGGGACACTTATGGTAGAGCCCACTGAAAGCGAATCCAAATATGAACTCGATAGGTTCTGTGATGCATTGATAAATATCTACAATGAAATTAAAGATATTGAAGAGGGCAGGGCTGATAAGACAGATAATTTACTTAAGAATGCGCCGCATACAGCAATGGAAATTTCTTCAGACGACTGGAATCATAAATATTCACGTATGCAGGCAGCTTTTCCGGTTGCTGGTTTGCGCGAGAGCAAATTCTGGCCGGCAGTTGCAAGGGTTGATGATGCTTATGGCGATAGGAATTTTGTATGTTCCTGTGAGCCCGTTGAAAGCTATGCTGAAGAGAGTGTATAGAGTCTGTTGAGTGTATAGAGTGTATAGAGAGTATTGAGTAAAAACAAATCAAGAGGGCAGAAATGCTCTCTTTTGTATTTGTGGATTTTATGTGATTTCAAATGAAGGGACGTTATTTAATTGAGGAAAGCTTTGAAAAATAGAACTCCCTTTTTCAAATTCTATATCAAATGAATACCGATTAATCTATATTAAGATCACCTTTTACTTTAAATGTAGCTATAATTATGTTTATTCTCAATTATTTATATTTAAAACTATAATTGCAGTTTGTAATATATAGTGGCAACTATATATATTTATGATTATATTAAGTTATAACTATAATTAAAATACTAAATTATATGAATCTAAGACTTTTAAGGCTAAAAAGAAGAAAATTGGATGAAAAACTGTCCAAGAGAGAACTGTTAAAAGATTTAAAAATTCCAGAAAATGGTTGGATTTACGAAATTAGAACCGCCTTAAATATGTCATATGTACAAATTGCAAAAAGATTAAAAGTTACCCCCTCTGCAATCAAATCATTCGAAAAAAGTGAGCAGGAAGGAAGAATTAGCGCAGATACACTCAGAAAAGCTGCCGAAGTTATGAAGTGCAAATTTGTATATGCTATTGTTCCTGAAACAAGTCTGGAAAAAATATATGATGAACAGGCTTTAAAGGTTGCCGGCAGCATTTTCAAAAAGGCAAGTCATTCGATGGAATTGGAAAAACAAGGAGTTGATGAAAAGGAGAAAACAGATCAACTAAAAGACCTATACGACGAAATTAATCATACGATGAGTAAAAAAATATGGGATTATGAAATTTAAGTACGAAGAAGGGGTAACACCAATTGACCCTGATGAAGCGGATGGGCTGATACCCTCATTAACTACACAAAATGAATTAAATGAATGGGAACAGGTAAATATTACAATTGCGCTGAATAAACATTCGTTCCGCAACTATAAACCGGAAAAAATTCTTGATACGTATTTTCTATTGGATTTGCACAAAGATATGTTTGACAAGACATGGAGGTGGGCCGGTAAAACAAGAACATCATTAAAAACCATTGGTGTTCTAGCTGAAGAAATAAGAATTAAATTAAAAAGCTTACTTGATGATGTAACATTCTGGATTCAGAGTAATACATATAGCATTGATGAAATTTGCATAAGATTTCATCATCAGCTTGTATTCATCCATCCGTTTTCTAATGGTAATGGAAGACATGCAAGAATAGCTGCTGATCTGTTAGCAAGATCTTTGGGTGTTGCGGAATTTACCTGGGGTAGTGAAGATTTAATTAAAAAAGGG